>JAAUPC010000403.1 GCA_012036325.1 Paracoccaceae bacterium | reverse complement strand
CGATCGGACGAGGCCCCCCCTGCCCCGCCCCCGCGTCTGCGCGTCCTGTCGCCCTTCGACCCAGCCCTGCGCGACCGGAACCGCGCCGAATTCCTGTTCGGCTTCTTCTACAGGATCGAGGTTTTCGTCCCCGAACCGAAACGTGTCTTCGGCTACTACGTCTTTCCCGTCATGGAGGGGGACCGGCTGATCGGCCGCATCGATGTGAAGGCCTTCCGCGATGCTGGTGCCCTGCGGGTCAAGGGGTTCTGGCCTGAGGCGGGGGTGCGGCTCACGAAGGCCCGGCGGGCAAAGCTCGAGGGGGAGCTGGACCGCCTCGCGGCGTTTGCGGGCTGTGAAAGGGTGGAGTTTCTAGATGGCTGGGAGCGGGAGACGCTGGGGTGGTCAAGGGACTGAGAACGCTGGGGTAATCTTGTAGATTTCGAACAAACCAAGCGTCATCTGTCGGTCTTGGGTGCGTCTTCCTTCCGTCTCTACGCGCGTGGAGATGGGAGATCGTTAATCATACGAAGCGAATCGGGCGGTTTGCCCACCTGTGGCCTGGCAGGGCCTGTAGCAGGTAGCTATACTTCGCCTCACTGGTGACCCCCGTTCCCGCCGTCTGCCCGTTCAGCGCAGGGACCGCCTGAACCGAGAGGACGCGCATTGACCTACGACGCTGTTTTCTTCGTTGCCCTCATTGCAGCGGTGCTGGCTGCAACCTTCCTTCTGCTTTGGCGATCGCGCCGTTCTCGGCGGCACAAAGCGGCGGCTTCCTCCTCTGAAAAATGGTTGCTGGTCGACGGATCGAACGTCATGCACTGGCAGGCCGGTGCCCCGCAATTGGCCACGGTAAAATCCGTGGTCGATAGCCTGATCGTGCTTGGCTACGTGCCGGGGGTGGTTTTCGATGCCAATGCCGGATGGAAGCTGCAGGGTCGCTATCTGCATGACAGCGACTTTGCGCGACTTTTGGGACTGGAGCAGCGACAAGTTCTGGTCGTCGAGAAGGGCACGCCAGCCGACCCCTTTCTGTTGAAGACAGCGCGCGAGTTTGACGCCCGGATCGTGACGAACGACCGATATCGGGACTGGGCCGAGTCCCACCCGGAAGTCCAAAGACAGGGCTTTCTGATCCGCGGTGGGATACGCGACGGGAAGGTCTGGCTGCAAGAGTTGGAAGCGGCGAGCGGTTCGCAGTAGCGCACTCTACGCTGGCCACCCGTCGATCACCGCTACCGCCTCTTCCGCCGTCTCGACCATCGCGAACAGCGACAGGTCCTCGGGCGCGATGACCCCGGCTTCGGCAAGATGTGACCAGTTCACCACCTTCTCCCACCACTCCCGCCCGAAAAGAAGGAAGGGGATCGCCTTCATCCGCTTGGTCTGGATCAGGGTCAGGCTTTCGAACAACTCGTCCAGAGTGCCAAAGCCGCCGGGGAAGACGCAGACCGCCTTGGCCCGCATCAGGAAATGCATCTTGCGGATGGCGAAGTAGTGGAAGTTGAACGACAGGTCCGGGGTGACATAGGCGTTCGGGGCCTGTTCATGCGGCAGGACGATGTTCAGACCGATCGACTGGCCGCCCGCGTCATCCGCGCCGCGATTGCCCGCCTCCATCACCCCCGGCCCACCGCCGGTGACAATGACATTCTCGCGGCCATAGGTTTCCAGGCTACGCTCGGTCATGATCCGGGCAAAGCGCCGCGCCTCGTCATAATAATGCGACAGGTCCGCAAGGGTTTTCGTGCGCGCGGTGTCACGGTGTTCCGGCGCCGGGATCCGCGCGCCGCCGAACATGACTACGGTCGATTCAATCCCGCGTTCGTCCATGATGAGCTGGGGCTTCAAAAGCTCCAGCTGCAGGCGGACCGGGCGCAATTCCTCACGCGTCATGAAATCGCGGTCGGCGAAGGCCAGGCGGTAGGCTGGGGCGCGGGTCTGGGCTGTGTCGGGGATGCGCTTGGTCGCCGCGATATCTTCGACACTGTCACGGAACGGGTGGCTGCGGGGTTCGTCTTTCATCGGGCACAGGCCTTCGGGCTCTTGGATTGCGTGGCACTTGCTTCAGCCTTATAGGGTCGTCACGCCCGTGACCAACCGAAAAGGCCCCGCCCATGTCCCACGCCGCCCTTGAAGCCGCCATCGAAACCGCCTGGGAGGCCCGTGACGCCATCACCCCCGCCACCAGGGGCGAGGCGCGCGATGCGATCGAGGCGACGTTGACTGCGCTGGATACCGGCGCGCTGCGAGTGGCAGAAAAGCGCGGCAACGACTGGCACGTGAACCAATGGGCCAAGAAGGCGGTGCTGCTGTCCTTCCGCCTGACGGATATGTACGAAATTTCGGGGTCGAACGGCGGGTCAAACTGGTGGGACAAGGTGCCGTCGAAATGGCAGGGCTGGGGCGCCAATCAGTGGCGTGAAGCGGGGTTCCGCGCGGTTCCGGGGTCTATCGTTCGCCGGTCAGCCTATATTGCGAAGAACGTGGTCCTGATGCCCAGCTTCGTGAACATCGGCGCTTATGTCGGCGAAGGGTCCATGGTCGATGGTTGGGCCACGGTCGGCTCTTGCGCGCAGATTGGCAAGAACGTCCACCTGTCGGGTGGTGTCGGGATCGGCGGGGTCCTGGAACCGATGCAGGCGGGCCCGACGATCATTGAGGATGACTGCTTCATCGGCGCGCGATCCGAGGTGGTTGAAGGCTGCATCATCCGCGAAGGCTCGGTCCTGGGGATGGGCGTCTTCATCGGCAAATCGACCAAGATCGTTGACCGCGAAACCGGCGAGGTCATGTATGGCGAGGTGCCGGCGGGGTCGGTGGTCGTGGCGGGATCGATGCCGTCCAAGGGCGGGATCAACCTCTATTGCGCGGTGATCGTGAAGAAGGTGGATGCCCAGACCCGATCCAAGACCAGCATCAACGAGCTGTTGCGCGACTGACCCTTAGACGAGGAGGGCGGCGGCCTGCGCCGTCGCCTCGGGGCGGGCGATTGGGCCATAGCCGTAATCAGGGTCAGTGGCCAATTCGGGGAAAAGGGCGAACAGTTCCTCCCGCGTCTCGGGGTCATGATCGGCCAGCGTCGCCGGGCCGGGATGATAGCTTTCGCTCCACAGCCCTTCGGCGCGGATGATCTGGTGGCGGTCAAACAGCAGGTGGTGATAGGTCACTGCCACATCCGGCGCGTCCTGCCGCAGCCGCCCGGCCCGCACAAGGTGCATGGCCTTGACCAGCACCTCATCCACGCCGCAGTAAAGCTGGGCGCGCCAGCCGGTCAGGTAAAGCC
>JAAUPC010000402.1 GCA_012036325.1 Paracoccaceae bacterium | reverse complement strand
CTCAATCTTAAAAGCGACTATGCCCTCGATCGAGACTTAATTTACCGAGGTGAAACAGAAATTTCACTATCTTTAGCAACTAATTTACCAGATGTGAATTCACCCAGGGCAGCAGCAGGCCAAGCGAAGCCGCCTAACATACAGCTAACAGCTAAAGGTACGTCGATGACGATTTCTTTCATTTCGGGATTGTCTGTTTTGCTGGACGGCGATGATGTAGGCGCGACCGACCAACCCGTCGGGCAGCGTCGCCGTCGCGATGGCGAGATGGCCACCGGCCGAGAAACCCACGATGCCGATTCGTTCCGGATGGATACCCCACTCGGCGGCCCGGCTCCGGACCAGGCTGACGGCCCGCTGCGAGTCCTGGAGCGGCCGCCGGGCCGGCACACCCTTGGGCTCGTCCGGCCGGCGTGGCACACGGTACTTGAGGATGATGCCGGTCACGCCAATCGAGTTCAGCCACACCGCGACTTCTTCGCCTTCGAGTTGCCAATAAAGGTCCCAGTAGCCGCCTCCCGGACAGATGATCACCGCGGTTCCGGTGGCTAATTCCTTGGATGGGGTGTGAATCGTGAGGGTGGGCCGAGTGACACTCGTGATGAGCTGGGTCGGCTCGGTGACTCAACCTGCTTGCGCTGAGCTTGCCGAAGCGTTGAAGGTTCAAAGCTCAAAAGTTCGGTTACGCGGATCTTTCAAACCGGGAACCCGGAGCCAGAAGCTTTTCCCCGTCAAACTAAAAGAATAGCTCGCTCCCGCCATGGCGTCGGATTGTGCAGTGTGGCAGCCATCGTCGTCGCTCCTTGGGCAAAGGTCATCGGGTCATCGGGAGCGGCAGCCACCGTTCGTGGCTCGCCGCTTGAGCACGTACCTTAGGCAGTGGCCATGAAGGCCCGGTGCGGGCAACGGCACTGCCTTGGTCCGAACGGCGGCATCAAGCCACCAAAGCGGCCCCGCGAACGGGGGATGCGGTCGTGTTGCGGCGGTTACGGCGTGCAACACCGCCCAGCACCGCCACCCCCACCAGCCCCAGCGCCAGTCCCGCCAGCCGCCCGGCAGAAAACCGGTCCAACCCCAGCGCCAGCGCCATCGGAAAGGCCAGGAAAGGCACGGTTGAGATCAGGATCGACATGATCCCCGCCGGCAGATGCACGACTGCGGCATAGAAGGTCGCGTTCGGGATCAGCGTCCCGATCACCGCGATCACGACATAGAACCGCAGTGCAGGCCGGGTGAAGACCATCCCCTTGCCCCGCGCCAGGGACACTGCCCCCAACACCAGCGCGCCCACCAGAAGCTGCCAGAAGATCAGCCCGAACGGCTGATGCCCCGTCGCCGTCGCCATCTTGCCAAGGGATTGAGTCGATCCCCAGCCCACCCCCAGCGTGACCAGGACCAGAACAAAAAACCACCGGCTGCCGACAAAAGCGCTCCCCTCCCCCCCTCGTGGGGGAGGGAGAGGGTGGGGGGGGCAGCCGCCACGGCATCGCTCACGGAACCGCCTCTTCCAGCCGCCCGCCAACCCGCACCATCCGCACCTTGGTGGCCAGCCCGGTCCGGTCATCCGTCTCGACATAGACCCCCGACAGCGTCGCCGGTCCCCCCGCAGGCTCAAACCGCGCCTTGGCCATTCCGGTGATGAACCGGCGCAAGGGCTCCAGCTTCTCCATCCCGATCACACTGTCATAGTCGCCGCACATGCCCGCGTCGGTCTGATACGCAGTCCCTTTGGCCAGGATCATCGCATCGCCCGTCGGCACATGGGTATGTGTGCCCACGACAAGGCTCGCCATCCCGTCGCACCAATGCCCCGTTGCCATCTTCTCGGACGTCGCCTCGGCATGGATATCGACAATCGCCGCCTGCACCACGCCGCCCAGCGTGTTCGCCTTCAGGACAGCCTCCAGCGCGGAAAACGGGTCATCAAAGGGCCGCTTCATGAACACCTGCCCCAGGGCCTGCGTCACCAGAACCTTGCGCCCTTGCGTCGCTTCGAACACCCTGAACCCCTTGCCCGGCGCGACTTTGGAGAAATTCAGCGGCCGGATGATCCGCGGCTCCCCCTCGATGAAGCTCAGCATGTCCTTCTGGTCAAAGGCATGGTCGCCCAGCGTCAGGCAATCCGCCCCCGCCGCCAGCAATTCCTTGGCATGGTCCCCGGTGATCCCCGCGCCCTGACTGGCATTCTCGCCATTCACCACCACGAAATCGAGGCCCCAAGCCGCCCGCAACCCCGGCAACCTTTCGGTCACCGCCGTCCGGCCCGACCGGCCCATCACATCGCCCAGGAAGAGTATTCTCATGGCCCCGGCTTAGGCGGGCGACCCGGTTCCGGCAAGCGAATTGGCGGGATGCTGGGAAGATTTTTCGCCGAAAAATCGTTCTTCCCCACAACCGCCGCCGCCCGCGGAACAACGATCCACCCAAAGTGGCCTCTCGGGGAAAGTCTTCGCAGGCCGCTGATGGCAAAAGGCTTCACCCCGTGCCAAGCTTCCCCTATGCCCGCCGTGACCCTCTTCGGCTACCGCCACAGCGTCTACACCCGCATCGCCCGCATGGCGCTGCACCTGAAGGGCGTGGCTTTCACCGAAACTGAGGTCAACCCCTTCGACCCGCCCCTGCCGCCGGGCTATCCGCATCCGTTCGACCGGGTCCCCGTCCTGACCCATGGCAGCGTCACGATCTATGAGACCTCTGCCATCACCCGCTACATCGATTTGGCTTTCCCCGGTCCGCCCCTCGTTCCCGCCAACCCACTGGCCGCCGCACGGATACAGCAGGTCATCGCCATCGCCGACGCTTATGCCTTCCGTCCGCTTGTCCTGCAGGTCTATGCCCAGCGCGTCTTCCGCCCCTTGGAAGGCCTCGTCCCGGATGAGGCAATGATCGCCGAAGGTCTCGCCGCCGCCCCCAAGGTGCTCGCCGCGCTGGACAGGATCGCGACCGAGGGCCTGACCCTCGCGCCCGCCGCACCCACGCCTTGCACCCACGCCTTGCCGCCAGCCTTGCTGATTGTCTACCTCGCCCCGATGATCGCCGCCTTTGTCATTCCGCCTCCCGCCGTATCGATTTCAATCGCCGCTTGAGCGGCGTTTCGAAGGTGCTGACTTGTCTATCGCGAGCTGTTCGATCACGAGCGAGGTGACCACGCCGGTCACCACCAGGATCGGCGCGATCCAGTACCACGGCACACCTCGGGTGAAGCAGAAGTACGTGACGTACGCGCCGACGGTGATCAGCTCGCCGTGGGCGAAGTTGAGCAGGTGC
>JAAUPC010000401.1 GCA_012036325.1 Paracoccaceae bacterium | reverse complement strand
GGATCACCGGCCGCCCCCGCGCCAGTTCGCGCGACAGCAACAGGGCGTCAAACCCCTCGGGCGCGCCGCCCAGAATGATACGGTCTGCGGTCATTTGGCCCGGTCAGTTCAGGATCGACAGGTTGACGTTCGTCCAGGTGCCATACATGGCGGTGACGAAAATGGCCACCATCCCAATGCTTTGCGTCCAGCGCCGATGCACGATCAGCCTTCGGTGCAGCACCTCGCCTGTGTTTTCCCCCGCCATGATCCGCCGGCAGACGCGCAGACTGGCCCAGACCACCAGCGTCATCGGCGCCAAAAGCAGGAACACGGCCGCCGCAAATTCCACCTGATAGTAGAAGGCCAGCACCGCAAGGCCCGACAGCCAAAAACAGCCCAGCCCGACCAGGATCAGCCCGCCGTGGTCCATCAGGTTCAAAAGCCGCCCCGCGTTGATCCGCACCAAGTCTTCCACGTCCTGTTGCGCCTGGCCACCTTCGCGCCGGGCGCGCTGGATCATGTCATGCGGCACGCCCAGCACCCAGTGGCTGGTCGATGACCACAAGACCGCCAGCGCAATCCAGTACCAGAGATTGGAGAAGGACCGCATGTCGATCACTTCGAACACCGTGTCAATCACATCCACCGGCCGGTCTTCCTTTTCGCGGGCAGCACCCCCCCAAGGGCGCGTAGTTGCTTGAGATGCGTCGCTTTCCATGGCAGGCAAGAGGCAAAGTCGCAAGCCCCCGCTTGGGACTGTCCATCCCCTGCGCCATCTCCAAGTGGCCAATCCCAAGGACCCGCGCGTGCAGCCCATCTTCGCTCCCTACCCGCAGTCGCGCTTTCGCCGCACCCGCCGCACCGCCGCCCTGCGCGCGCTGACCCAGGAAAACACCCTGACGGTGGGTGATCTGATCTGGCCGGTTTTTATCCGCGATGGTGGGGGCCCGGATCAGCCCATCGCCTCGATGCCCGGTGTGGCGCGCCTTTCGCTGGACCGGGTGGTTGAGGTCGCGGCCGAGGCGGCCGATCTGGGCATTCCCGCGATCTGCCTTTTTCCTTACATCGACCCCGCCCTGAAAACCCCGGATTGTCATGAGGCTTGGAACCCCGAAAACCTGGCCAACCGCGCAATCCGCGCGATCAAGGCCCAGGTGCCCGGCATCGCGGTGATGACCGATGTGGCGCTTGATCCCTACAACGCCTACGGCCATGACGGGCTGGTCGTGGACGGGGTGATCCTGAACGATGAGACGGTCGCGGCGCTGGTCAAGATGACCCTCGCCCAGGCTGAGGCTGGGGCCGATATCCTTGGCCCTTCCGACATGATGGATGGCCGGATCGGTGCGATGCGTTTGGCACTTGAAGGGGCGGGCCACAAGGATGTGGCGATCCTGTCCTATGCCGCCAAATACGCCAGCGCCTTTTACGGCCCGTTCCGCGATGCGGTCGGGGCCTCGGGTGCCTTGAAGGGCGACAAGAAGACCTATCAGATGAACCCGGCCAACTCGGATGAGGCGCTGCGTCTGGTGGCCCGCGATCTCGCCGAAGGCGCCGACATGGTCATGGTCAAGCCCGGCATGCCCTACCTGGATATCTGCCGCCGGGTGAAGGACGCCTTCGGTGCGCCAACCTACGCCTACCAGGTTTCAGGTGAATATGCGATGATCCGGGGCGCTGCGCTGAACGGCTGGATTGACGGTGAAAAGGCGATGCTGGAAAGCCTAATGGCTTTCAAGCGCGCCGGCTGTGACGGGATCCTCACCTATTTCGCGCCCGAAGTCGCCCGGTTGCTGCGCACCCCCTGACCGCATCAGAACTGGGCTTGCACCGTGGCACTCAGGTCATTCAGCGAAAACGGCTTCGGCAGGAAGACCGAATTCGGGATCCGCGACTGGTTTTCCGACAACGCGTCTTCGGCATAGCCGGACACGAAGATCACCCGCACATTCGGCCGGTCCTTAAGGGCGATGCGCACCCAGGACGGCCCGTCCATGCCCGGCATCACCACGTCGGTGACAAAGACATCCACCTCAATCGACCGGTCCCGCAAGATGTCCAATGCCTCTTCGGCGGTGGCGGCCTCCAGCACGGTATAGCCGCGCAGGCGCAAGGCCCGTCCGGCAAAGGCCCGCACCGGGGCTTCATCTTCCACCAGCAGAACGACGCCTTCTCCCGGTTTGCTCGCAGTGCGGCGGGCTTCGGGTTCGGGGGCAGGCAGGTCTTCGCCATCAAACGCCGGGAAGTAAAGCGAGAAGGTTGTCCCCTCGCCCGGTGTCGAATCGGCGAAAATGAACCCGCCGGATTGCTTGACGATCCCGTAAGCCATGGAAAGGCCCAGTCCCGTGCCTTCGCCGACGCGCTTGGTGGTGAAGAACGGCTCAAAGATCTTCTGCAGGTTTTCGGCAGCGATGCCCACGCCATGGTCAATCACCCGGATTACCGAATAATCCCCCGGCGGCACCACGGCCCGGTCGCGGCGCAGGCCTTCGACCAGGGTGACCGGCTCGGTCTCGATCACGATGCTGCCCTTGTCGGGCATCGCGTCGCGGGCGTTGACGACCAGGTTGATCAGGACCTGCTCCAGCTGCCGCCGGTCAGCGCGCACCGGGCGCAAGGCGCGGTTCGGCCCCCGCCCCAGATGCGACAGCTTCAGCCCCACCCTTTCCACCACCAGCCGGTTCAGAAGATGCGTCAGGTCCGCCAGCACCTCTTCCAGATCAAGCTTCTCGGGCTTCAAGGTCTGCTTGCGCGAAAACGCCAGCAGTTGCCCCACCAGCGAGGCCGCGCGGTTGGCGTTCTGGCGGATCTGCTCCAGATCGGCAAAGTCCGGGGCATCGCGGCCGTGGCGCAAGAGCAAAAGGTCGCAATGCCCTGAAATCGCGGTCAAAAGGTTGTTGAAGTCATGCGCGATCCCGCCTGCAAGCTGGCCGATCGCCTGCATCTTCTGGCTTTGCATGAACTGCGCTTCCAATGTCTTCAGGCGCGTCGCGTCGTTCAGAACCGCCAGCGCGCTGACCCGCCCTCCTTCGGTGAAGCGGCGGAGCGTGACCTCGATAAAGCTTTCCTCGCCCCCGGTCCGGGCGCGCAGCACTTCGGTCCCGCCCGGCAACCGCCCCGCCACCACATCGCCCAGCCAATCGGTGACCGGGCGGCCAAGACCTTCGAAGAGGTCGTGAAACATCAAGGACCGCAGCTCACCCTTCAAGACCAACTCACGCGCGGCGCGGTTCGCGCTGCGCAGAACGCCATCCGGCCCGAAGGTCATCCAGCGCCACCGGCGACCTCTTCCAGATCGGCCCCGCCCGCCTCGCA
>JAAUPC010000400.1 GCA_012036325.1 Paracoccaceae bacterium | reverse complement strand
CATCGGCGGCGGCAGGTGGCCAAGGGTGACAGCCCCGATCCGGCGCTTGGCCTGGGCGGCCTCACCCGGGTCATTGACGATGAAGGGGTAGATGACCGGGGTCGGGCCAATCAGCGCCTCGGGCCAGCAGGTGTCGCTCAGGGCGACGGACTTGCCGGGGAGCCATTCCAGCGTGCCATGCGCGCCCATGTGGATCAGGGCATTGAGGCCTTGGCGTCGCAGCCAGAGGTAGAAAGCGACATAGCCATGCCGCGGGGTGCGGGCGAGGTCGTGGTAATCGCTGTCGCGCGCCGCTACATCGCCGCGTTCGGGTTGGAGCGCGACCAGCGTCGTCCCGCGCCGGGTGGCAGCGAAGTGAAACTGACCGTCGCGGACGGCAGGGTCAGCTTCTGGCGCGCCCCAGGCCGTGGCGAGGGTGTCGCGCAAAGGGTCGGGAAGGTCTGCCAGCGCCGCCTTGTAGGCAGCAACGGGCCAGGTCAGGGTTTCGATCAGCGCCTGCGGCAGGGGTGCACCTTGTGTGACGGTGTAGCCCTGGGCAGCAAGGTCAGCCAGCAACGCCTCGGTCGAGGCGAGGGCGTCAAGGCCCACGGCATGGGCCATCTGATGCGCGCGCCCAGGGTAGGTGGACAGGATCAGCGCCAGCCGCCGATCCGCCGCGGGGGTGCTGGCCAGACGGGTCCAGGCGGTCACCCGGTCAACCACGGCGGCTATCCGACCGGCATCGGCGCGGTGGGCAAAGCGTGAGAATTGCAGATCGGGGTGGCGCTTTCCGGGGGATTTGAAGCTGACAAGTCCGGCAAAAAGCCGGCCATCCACCTCGGGCAGGACGACATGCATTGCAAGATCGGCAGGCGACAGGCCACGGTCGGATGCCGCCCAATCCCGCCGCCGGGCGGTAGAGAGGGCCACCTGAACACCGGGCAATCGGCACTGTCAAACGGGGTGGTCCCATCATCGCCCTTGGCCGAAAACGCCGTGGCGTTCACGATGGCGACCGGCGGTGCTAGGGCCAAATGGGCGGCCAGCCAGGGGGCGACGCCGGGGGCTTTCAGGCTGGGAGCAAAGGCGCCATATGCGGTGAAGCCAGCGGCCCGCAGCGCGTTGACCAGCGCATCGACCGGGGCAGTGTCGCCTGCGGTCAGATAGCTGCGGTAGAAGGTGACAAGGACTGGGCGCGGACCAGAAGGGGCGGCGGTCACGCCCAGCGCGGGGTCATAAAAACCCATCTGCGGGACGGTCTTGTCCCCGATGACCGGGCCGGCATAGAGCCCGGCCGCCAGTGCCAGTTGCGCCAGTGCCGCCTGCGCGGCGATCGCGCCGCCCTCGTCACACAGCGCCTGCAACCGGCGGAGGGTCGAGACGGGCAGCGTCGACAGCTCATCCAGACGAGGGTCGGGGCGGCCATCGGCGGGGAGGATGGCCAAGGCAAGGCCCTTGCGGCGGGCAAGGTCCTGCAAGGTGGCAAGGCCATAGGGCCAGTAGGCCTCACCCCCGATCAGGCGGACCAGAATGGCCTTGGCCGAGGATAGGGTCTTTTCCACATAGGTATCGACCGAAACCGGATGCTTCAGTGCGATGATATTGGCGAGACGCACGGTAGGGTGGGCAGTATTGCCCACCCTACGCATCCGCTCATACCCAGCGATGAACGCGCCCAGGTCGCTGTCGGAGAAGGACAGCACCACCAGATCGGCCGGATCCTGACCCGGGTCAAACGGGGTTTCCGTTTCCTCCAGCCCGTGGCTTTCGCGGAAGACGACATGCATGGTCAGACGCCCACCGAGATCGTGACGCTGGTCGCAAAGCCCCTCCCCTCCCCCTGGTGGGGGGGGGCAGGGGGTGGGGGGCTGGCTTCCGAGGCTTTAAAAGCCGCGCGGTAGCCCCCCCACCCCATCCTCCCCCACGGGGGGGGAGGGAGGCGCTTGCCTTGCCATGACCGGAAGCGCGATCATGTCGGTTCAGGCCCCCAGAACCCTGCGGATCGCTGCCGGATCAATGTCGTCATGTTCGGCGATGACCACCAGTTGCGACCGGCGTGGGCTGGTGCCCCAAGGCTTGTCGAACTGCATCTGCACCCGCGCGCCGACGGCCTGCACCAGCAGACGCATGGGCTTGCCCGCCACGGCGACATGGCCTTTCACGCGTAGGATCTTCTGGTCTTCCGCCAGCCGAGTGATCGCGGCAGACAGGGCCTCGGGGTCGGTCACCTCGGGCAGGTCAATCACGACGCTGTCGAAATCCTCATGTTCATGGTCGTCATGCCCGTCGTGGTGCGAGGGGCGGGCGGCAAGGTCGTCCTCGGCGGCAGCGTGCAGGCCAAGGATCACCCGGGGGTCAATCACGCCTTCGGTCATCGCCAGCATTGGAACCGGGCGGTTCATCTCGGCCGCAATGACTTCACGCGCTGAAGCCAGGCCGGCTTCCCCGGCAAGATCGGCCTTGGAGAGCAGGATCAGGTCGGCGCAGAGGATCTGGTCTTCGAAGACCTCGGAGAGGGGCGTATCGTGGTCAAGCGAGGGGTCGGCGGCGCGTTGGGCCTCGACGGCGTCGACATCGGGGGCGAAGCGTCCGGCGGCCACAGCCTCGGCATCGGCGAGGGTGATGACGCCGTCCACCGTGATGCGGCTGCGGATCGCGGGCCAGTCGAAGGCCTTGAGGAGCGGCTTTGGCAAAGCAAGGCCCGAGGTCTCGATCAGGATGTGGTCGGGGCGGACGGGCATGGCCATCAGGGCCTCGATCGTCGGGATGAAGTCATCGGCGACGGTGCAGCAGATGCAGCCGTTGGCAAGCTCCACGATGTTTTCCACCGGGCAGTTGTCATCGGCGCAGGATTTCAGGATGTCGCCGTCGACGCCTACGGTGCCGAATTCGTTGACCAGGATCGCGAGGCGCTTGCCTTGCGGGTTCTGCATGAGGTGGCGGATCAGCGTGGTTTTCCCTGCGCCAAGGAAACCGGTGATCACGGTCACGGGGATTTTCGTCAGACCAGTCGTTGCGGTATTCATTCGGCGGCCTCTTCGAGCGGCGGATGGGGGGGGATGCGGGCGATGGATTGCTTGCGAAAGACGGTGGGGCGGTCGCGCCAGGGGACGATGCCGTCGGTCGTGGCGGCGTATTTCGCGGCCCCCTCCAGGATTGCGGGAACGTCCTCGAGGGTGAGGCGACCATAGACATAGGACCAGGCGCCAGGCTTGGTCAGCGAGACCGCGCAACCGGTGTTGCAGGCCGACAGACATTCCACCCCGACAAAGCGCAGGCCGTCAGCGGGGGCCCCGGCGGTCAGGGCCGCGTAAAGCTGCGCGCCGGGCG
>JAAUPC010000015.1 GCA_012036325.1 Paracoccaceae bacterium | reverse complement strand
GCTGGAGACGCTGGAAGGACAGGGCGGCGCGGCATCAGCCTTGGTGGGTGGCGCGGGCCATGCGGCCAGGCTGGCCGGAAATCCAGACCTGGAGCGCGCTGCCCTGGCCAAGGCGATTGACCTGACCGAAGACCGGGCAGTGCGCCGCTGGCTGGAGGGCGTGACTTTGAAGGTCGGGAGTTGACCAGGGCCGCGGCAAGCGGCCAATCGCGGCGGGGTTGCGAAAACGCTGGCTATTTGCCCCGGAAAGGGGCATAGGGAGCGGGCGAAAACACCTGCTGTCGACCTCTCTGTTTCCTTTTCGGCTTCAGACACTCGATCTGACGGATGAAAGCCAGGCCATCGCGTGTTGCGGATGGCGCTATGAGAAGGAATATCACGATGGCCAAGGGCACCGTGAAATGGTTCAACGCTACCAAAGGTTTCGGCTTTATTGCTCCGGAAACCGGCGGCAAGGACGTTTTTGTTCACGTGACCGCGCTGGAACGCGCTGGCATCCGTGGGCTGGACGATGGTCAGGCCGTGACGTTTGACGTGGAATCGGGCCGTGATGGCCGCGAATCGGCGATCAACCTCGCGCTGGCGTAAGTCTTACGCATCAGACATAGCGAAGGGGGCGGCCTTGCGGTCGCCCCCTTTGTCATTGGCGGGCCTAGTGGTCGGCCATTGCGGCGTCGGCCTTGGCGTCATCAACCGACCCGCGGGCGCCGTTGAAGAAGGCGTTCAGCGCCACCGCCGTGATCGAGGCAAGGAGAATGCCACTTTCGATCAGCGGGTGAATCTCATGCGGCATCCACTGTTTGAAGTTGGGCGCGACCAGCGGGATCATGCCCATCCCGATCGACACGGCGACGACGAAGAGGTTGTTGCGGTTACGCGTGAAGTCTACCCCCGCAAGGATGCGGATGCCGGTGGCCGCGACCATGCCGAACATCACCAGGCCCGCACCGCCGAGAACCATGGTAGGCACGGATTCAACCAGTGCGCCCATCTTCGGCACGAGGCCAAGGACGACCATGATCAACCCGCCCGCGACGCAGACGAAGCGGCTTTTGATCCCCGTCACCCCCACTAGGCCCACGTTCTGGCTGAAGGACGTGTAGGGGAAGGTGTTGAAGATCCCGCCGATCAGGGTGCCAAGGCCATCGGTGCGGAGGCCCGCGGACAGCATTGGGCGGGTGACGGGTTTGCCGGTGATGTCACCCAAGGCAAGGAACATGCCGGTGCTTTCGATCATCACGACGATCATCACCAGCACCATGGTCACGATCATCACCAGATCAAAGGTCGGCGTGCCGAAGTGGAAGGGCGTGATCAGGCCGAACCAGTCTGCCTCGGCCACTTTGGAAAAGCCCATCTTGCCCAGGGCCACCGCGATGACCGCGCCGATGACGATGCCGAGGAGCACCGAGATGTTGGCGACAAAGCCCTTGCCGAAGCGTGCGATCAGAAGGATCGCCACCAGCACGATGGCCGAGATGGCAATGTTGCCCAAGGGAGCGTAGCCGGGGTTCATCTGGGTGGCGGCGAGGCCAAGTTTTGGCGGCAGTTCCGGCACGCCGGTGATGGTTCCGGCGGCGAGGCCTTCGGTCACGGCCTTCAGCCAGTCGGCATGGGCGGGGTCAAGGACCATGGGTGCTGTCGGGCCGACGGGGTTGCCGAAGATCCAGTTGATGCCAATTCGCATCAGGCTGACGCCGATCACCAGGATGATCGTCCCCGTCACCACCGGCGGGAAGAAGCGCAAGAGGCGTGAGACCAGCGGCGCGATGAGGATCGAGATGATCCCGGCCGCGATGATCGCGCCAAAGATCGCGCGCGCCCCGTCGGCCCCCGGGGTGGCGTTGGCCATGGCGACCATCGGGCCGACGGCGGCGAAGGTCACCCCCATCATCACCGGCAGCTTGATGCCGAACCACTGGGTGGCCCCCATCGACTGGATCAGCGTGACGATGCCGCAGACAAAAAGGTCAGCCGAGATCAGGAAGGCGACATCGGCGGGGTCAAGTTTCAGCGCGCGGCCGACGATCAGCGGCACGGCGACAGCGCCGGCATACATCACCAGCACATGCTGCAGCCCCAGCGTGAAGAGCTTTGGGGGTGCAAGAATTTCGTCCACCGGATGGGTGGTTGTCATGGATCTGTCCTTTCCCTCGGGGCGTTTATGTTCGCGCCGTCTTCGCACTGCCCCAGGGATGCGATCCGGTTAGGGGACCCCGTTCAGGGGGCCTGAACCGTCCACGGTTGGGTGTAACGGTGTTCTTCAAGGTTCGGCGTGGGGCCGATCCGGTCGACCACGGCAAAGATGCCCGGGGCGTGCAGCGGAGTCAGCACGCCATGCCAGGTGCCGCGGTGCAGGTTTATCCCTTGCGCGCCGTTTGTGAGGAAAGCGCGGGGCTGTGCCTGCGGATCGGGCGACACGATGACGAGAAAGGGGTGCTGCGTCATCGGGATGAAAGCTTGGCTGCCCTCGGGGTGGCGTTCGATGAGGTCGAAAGTGTAGGGCAGTGCGCGGGGTTCGGCGTGGAAGATGGAGATGCCGGGGCGGGCATCGGGGCCGACGTCCAGCCTGGCGCGGTCATGATGGCGGTGGCAGAGGCCGTCGTTGATCAGGCGGAAATCACCGGTCGCATCCAGCACATCGCCGAAGGCAGCGAAGGCGGCGGCGGTCAGGGGTTCGGGCCTTAGCGTCTGCATCGGTCGGCGCCTTTCGCGGGCGGCGGGAAGCGAGGGGTTTCACACCCCTCGCGCTCCCAGTGGGATATTTTTCCAGACAGAAAATACTAGCGAGAGAAGGGGCCGCGCAGGGCGGCGTGGCGGTTCACGTCCTTGTAGAGGAGGTAGCGGAAGGGCCCGGGACCGGCGGCGATGCAGGCCTGCGGGCAATAGGCGCGGAGCCACATGAAATCACCGGCTTCAACCTCAACCCAGTCCTGGTTCAGCTTGTAGGCAGCGCGACCTTCAAGGACGTAGAGGCCATGCTCCATCACATGGGTTTCCTCAAACGGGATACGGCCGCCGGGCTGGAAGGTGACGATGTTGACATGCGCGTCATGGGCGAGGTCTTCGGGATCGACAAAGCGGGTGGTGCCCCAGGTCTGGTTGGTGTCGGGCATCCAGCGCACGGGGACGTCACGTTCGTTGATGACGAAGGGCGCGGGGGTGGCCGTGCCGGGGGCGGGGAGGTAAAGCTTGCGGAGCCAGTGAAAGCGGGCCGGGGTGCTGCCTTCGGCGTGCAAGGTCCATTGGGTGGCGGGGGGGATATAGGCGTAGGAGCCAGCCTCCATCTCATACCCCACGCCCGCGATGGTGACGGTGGCGAGGCCATCGGTGAAGAAGAGCCAGTGTTCCGCGCCGGTGTCGGGATCGGGGCTGTCAGAGCCGCCGCTGGGGGCGACCTCCATCACATATTGGCTGAAGGTTTCGGCAAAGCCCGACATGGGGCGCGCGATCAGCCAGAGGCGGGTTTTTGACCAGCCGGGAAGGTTGCTGGTGACGATGTCGGAAAAGCAGCCCTTGGGGATGAAGCAATAGGCCGGGGTGAAGGTGGCGCGGGCGGTCATCAGGGTGGTCTGTGACGGCAGGCCGCCGGGGGGGAAGTGGTAACCGGTCATGGAAGCTGGTCCTTCAGGCGCAGTTCGGCGATGCGTTCAACCTGCGCGCAGGCCATTGTGAATTCTCGTTCGCTATCGTTGGCTAGCCGGGTCTGGAAGGCCTGCAGGATGCTGGCCTTGGTATTGTCACGCACGGCGATGATGAAGGGAAAGCCGTGCTTCTGCACATATTTCTCGTTCAGCTGCTGAAAGCGGCTTCGCTCATCGTCGGTCAGGGCGTCAAGGGCGGCGCTTGCCTGCTCGGCGGTGCTTTCGGGCGTCAGGCGTTTGGCGGCAGCAAGCTTTCCGGCAAGGTCGGGGTGGGCCTTGAGGACTTGAAGACGCTCAGCCGCCGAAGCGCTGCGGAAGATGCGGGCCAGCGCGTTGTGGAGGCCCGTGACGCTGTCATGGGCGGGGCCGAGTTCCAGGTCAAAGGCGCGGTCGGCGATCCAGGGGGAGTGTTCGAAGATGCTGCCGAAGCGCTGAACGAAGCGGTCGCGCGTCATTTGGCTGGGGCGCTCGATGCGCTGGTGGGGGTGGGTCGCGGCCCAATGGTCAGCAATCTGGCTGCGGGTGGCAAACCAGACGCCGTCGTGTTTTTGCGCGTGATCCAGGAAGCGGATCAACCCGGCAATCTTGCCCGGGCGCCGATCAGGCGGCAGTGGAGGCCGATGGAAAACATCTTCGGCGCCCCTGCAGCGCCTTCGGCATAGAGCGTGTCGAAGGTGTCCCGCAGGTATGTGAAGAACTGTTCACCTTCGATGTAGCCGGGTGCGGTGGCAAAGCGCATGTCGTTGGCTTCGAGGGTATAGGGGATGACCAGCTGGTCACGCGCGCCGATTTCAGCCCAATAGGGCAGGTCATCGTCGTAGGTGTCGGAGATCCAGTCGAGCGCCCCGGTTTCGGCCGTCAGCCGCACCGTGTTGAGCGAGCAGCGCCCGGTGTACCAGCCACGCGGGGGGGTGCCGACAACCTCGGCATGCAAACGGAGCGCTTCAGCGATCTGCGCGCGTTCGACATCTTCGGGCATGTCGCGGTGGTCGACCCATTTGAGGCCGTGGCTGGCGATGTCCCAGCCTGCCGATTTCATCGCGGCAACCTGTTCGGGGTTGCGGGCAAGGGCGGTGGCGACGCCGTAGATCGTGACCGGCAGGGCGCGGTCGGTGAACAGGCGGTGGAGCCGCCAGAAACCGGCCCGCGCGCCATAGTCATAAAGCGATTCCATGTTCCAGTGGCGCATGCCGGGCCATGGGGCGGCCCCTGCGATATCGCTGAGGAATGCCTCGGACTGGGCATCACCGTGGAGAAGGTTGTTTTCGCCGCCCTCCTCATAGTTCAGGACCAGGCTGATCGCGAGTTTCGCACCCCCCGGCCAACGGGGATTGGGGGGGGTGGGGCCATGGCCACGGAAATCTCGGGGGTAGCGGTTCACGGGGTTCTCCTGCTTCGGGGCAGATTAGGGGCAAATGGCAGCAGATATTTTCAGGTTTTCACGAAAGGTCATATGCGTGCAATGCGGGGTCGCGGCCTTTGGGGTTTCGTGGTCAGATGGCGAAAATGGAGGGTCTCATGGGACGGCTGTCAACGCATGTGCTGGATACCGCGCTGGGCAAACCCGCAGCGGGGGTGAAGATCATGCTTTACCGGATTTCCGGGCAAAGTCACCGCAAGATCAAGGAGATGGTCACCAATGCCGATGGCCGCACCGATGGGCCGATGCTGGAGGGCAAGGAGTTGACCGAGGGCCGCTATGAGCTGGTGTTCTGCGCGGGAGATTACTTGCGGGCGACAGGCCAGGCTGCCGATGGTGAGATCCTGTTCCTGGACGAGATCCCGATCCGCTTTGGCGTGCCGGATGCGGGCCAGCACTACCATGTGCCGCTGCTGCTTTCGCCCTTTGCCTACTCGACCTATCGCGGGTCATGAACTTGCAGTGAAAATATCGCGAAAACAGGCTATTCTTCCCGAGGCTGGCAAAACGGTCCCTTGCGGATGACCGCAAGAGAGGGTTTTGTGGCGCGGTAAAAAATTCCTTGTAGGAGAATCGCATGTTTCGGATGACGTCTTGCTTGGCTGCGCCCGCATTTGTCCTGTTGATGGGCGGCACCGCCCATGCGGCACTGACGGCGGATCAGGTCTGGCAGTCCTGGAAGGACGCCGGGGCGATGATCGGCCTCGAAATCACGGCGGCGACGGAAAACAATGATGGCGGCGTGCTGACGCTGAACGGCGTGTCGATCGCGCCGGCTGGCCTGCCGGGTGTCACGATTTCGGACATGGTGATGACCGAGGAATCAGACGGGTCGGTGACCATCGTTCCGGGCGCGGACATCAACTTGGGTCTGTCGGGCGACACCAAAGGCTTCGCCAAGGTGCAGCATGAAGGTCTGACCCTGACCGTGCGTGAAGCCGATGGCGGCGTGGCCTATGACTATGCGGCGACCAAGCTGGACGTGATCTATGACACGACCGCCCCGGGCATGTCGTTTGACGGATCGCCCGCGCCGGATGTGGCCTCGAAAGGCACCGTTTCCCTGGGCGAGCTGTCGGGCACCTATTCCGACACCCCCGGCGCGAACCGGACCTTCGGGCTGGACATGACGGCCGGCCTTCTGGCCTACACCACCAGCCTTGACGACCCGAGCCTGGAGATCAAGCAGGAGACCACCAGCGAAACCGCCGATATCGCGGTGTCCTTCGACCTGGCGCTGCCGTCGTCGATGTCGGCAGAGGGTGGCGTGATGCCGACCGATTTCGGCGTGGCGCTGAACGAAGGGCTGAGCCTGACCTTCACCTCGACCCAAGGGGCGACGGCGGGCACGGTCAAGCAGGAAAGCCCCTATTTCCCGATGGACATGGCGATTGCGGCGGGGGGTGGCGAATCCTCGGGCGTGTTCAACAAGGACCTGTTCAGCATCAAGTCGATCGGCAGCGGGCTGGAGGTCGAAAGCACCTCGGCGATGATGCCGGCACCGATCAAGGTGACGATGGGCGCGGTAGAGTTCGAGATGACCTCGCCCATCGTTGCGACGGATGCGGCGGGTGACTTCGCACTGGTGATGAAGCTGAACCAGCTGAGCGTGAACGAAGAGGCCTGGGCGATGGTCGACCCGACCGGTGCCTTGCCGCGTGATCCGGCGGATCTTGCCATCGACATTTCCGGCAAGACCATCATCGACGTGCCGGCGATGATTGCGGCGGGTGACGCGGGCGGCATGCCGGTTCTGCCGGCGCCGGAAAGCCTGGACATCACCGAGTTGACGCTGAAAGTCGCGGGCGCTGCGCTGGCTGGTTCCGGGGCCTTCACTTTCGACAACTCGCTGGGGATGCCGATGCCCTTGGGCGAGGCGAACATCACCCTGACCGGCGGCAACGCGTTGATCGACGGGCTGATCGCCATCGGCGTTGTCACGGAAGAAGATGCGATGGGCGCGCGGATGATGATGGGTGCCTTCATGTCGCCGGGTGCGAACCCGGATGAGCTGACCTCGAAGATCGAAGCCAAGCCGGGGTTCGAGATCTACGTGAACGGCCAGCGCGTCCAGTAAGCCCTGCAGTCAAGGATGGGAAAGGGCGGGGCTTCGGTCCCGCCCTTTTTTCGTAAGGTGGGCAGTACTGCCCACCCTACCCGTTCAGCATCGCCCTGCGCAGATCGTCGCGGATGTGCTGGGCCATGTAATCGGCGAAAAGCTGGACCTTGGGGTCTTTCAGCCGCCGATGTTGGCTGAGGGTGGAAAGCTGCACGGCAAGGGGCGGCGTGGCGGTGGCGACGGGGACCAAGGCCCCGCTGCGTAGGTGATCGGCGACCTCGAACACCGGTTTCAGGACGATCCCGCGCCCATCCAATGCCCAGCCGGTCAGCACATCCCCGTCATCGGATTCGAAGGGGCCGGTGATTTCAAAGCGGCGGGGGCCGTCGGGAGTGGCAAGCGTCCACTGGAATTCCTTGGCACCGGGAAAGCGCAGGTTCAGGCAGTCGTGCTGGTCGCGGACCAGCGCCTCACCGTCCGTGGGCATGCCCCGGCGGGCGATGTAGGCAGGGGCAGCGCAAAGGGTGCGCGGGCAGTCGGCGATGGTACGGACCTTGAGGGTCGAATCCTCCAAGAGCCCCAGGTGGAAAGCCACGTCGATGCCTTCGGTGACCACGTCGATCCCCCGGTCCGAGAGGCGCAGGCGCACGTCGATCTGGGGGTAAAGGTCCTTGAAGGCGGGCACGCGCGGCGCGATGAGCCTGCGGCCCAGCCCCAAGGGGGCGGCGACAAAGATGGTGCGCGCGGGTTTTGCGTGGCGTCCATCACGGCGGCCTCAGCCTCATCAATCGCTTCGAGGACGCGGCGGGCGCCGTCATAGAAGATGCGGCCATTCTCGGTCGGTTGCAGGCTGCGGGTGGTGCGGCTGAAGAGCCGCACGCCAAGGTGCTTCTCCAGGTCCGAAATCCGGGCCGAGGCCACGGCAGGCGAGGTGCGCTGATCGCGGGCAGCGGCGGACATGCTGCCCAATTCATAGACACGGACGAACATGCGGATGGTGTTGACGTAGGACATTCTGCGGCCATTCTTCGGCAGGGCTTGAAAGTGATGCGGGCTTTCTATGGATTAACAGAAAGGTGAGCGGCAGGATAGCGTTTCGGCAAAGCCAGAGGAGGGACGCGGATGTATGACGTGGTGCTGATGTGGGAATGGGTCGAGATCGCGGTGCGCTGGCTGCATGTGATCACGGCGATTGCCTGGATCGGGTCCAGCTTCTACTTCATCGCGCTGGACCTTGGCCTGCACCGCGACCGTAACCTGGCCAGCGGGGCGGATGGCGAGGAATGGCAGGTCCATGGCGGGGGGTTCTACCACATCCAGAAATACCTGGTGGCGCCGGGGTCGATGCCGGATCACCTCGTGTGGTTCAAATGGGAAAGCTATGCGACCTGGCTGTCTGGCGCGGCGCTTCTGGTCTTGGTCTACTACATGGGGGCCGAGCTTTACCTGATCGACCCCACGGTGCTGGAGTTGACAACGTGGCAGGCCATCGGCATCTCAGTCGCCTCACTGGCGTTCGGTTGGGTGGCCTATACCACGCTCTGCAAGGTCTTCGTGAACGCCAATCAGACGGTGCTGATGGTGGCCCTTTTCGGAGTGCTGGTGGGGATGAGCCTCTTTTACACCAGCGTCTTCAGCGGGCGGGCGGCGCTTTTGCACCTGGGAGCGTTCACGGCGACGATCATGAGCGCCAACGTGTTCATGGTGATCATGCCGAACCAGCGGGTGGTGGTGGCTGACCTGAAGGCGGGCCGGAAGCCGGACCCGAAATATGGCAAGATCGCCAAGCAGCGCAGCACGCATAACAACTACCTGACGCTGCCGGTGGTGTTTCTGATGCTGTCGAACCATTACCCCTTGGTCTTTGCGACCCAGTGGAACTGGCTGATCGCGAGCCTTGTGTTCCTGATGGGGGTGACGATCCGGCACTGGTTCAACACGCGGCACGCGCGGAAAGGCAGCCCGTGGTGGACCTGGGGCCTGACGGCGGCGCTGTTTGTAGCGATTGCCTGGCTGTCGAGCGCGCCGATGAAGACGGTTAAGGGGGAAGCCGCGCTGCAGGGCGAGGCGCTACGCCTGGCCAGTGCCGAGGGGTTTGAGGATGTGGTCGGCATCGTTCAGGGCCGCTGCAGCATGTGCCACGCGGCCGAACCGGGCTGGGACGGCATCGCCTGGCCACCCAAGGGCGTGGTGCTGGAGACTGAAGCCCAGATCGCGCATGAGGCGCGGCGGATCTACCTGCAATCTGGCGTCAGCCATGCGATGCCGCCCGGCAACCTGAGCTATATGGAACCCGAGGAACGGGAGGCCATCGTGCGCTGGTTCCGGGGTTTGGGGGCGGAGGATCCGGTTTAGGCCCCTGCCTGCCGGTGAAGCGCGCCGATTTCTTTGAAGAAATCGGATCGGAGCCTTTGAAGGCTCCGGTGCGGAGTTTTCGAAAACTCCGCTTTCCCGTCGGTTCGGATCAGGTCAGCCTTCGGTCCGGCTGTCGCTTTCGCGGTTCTTTGCGTAGTGCCGGATACCCTCAAACCCGGGCAGCCAGCTTTCGCGGCGGATGGTCCACAGCTCATAGGTTGGGCGGAACTGGTCGGGGGTATCGAAGCAGCCAAGGTTGATCCCGATCTCATCGCCAATATGGGCATAGACCGGCGAGCCGCAGGTCGGCAGAAGCTGCGGTCTTGGTAGGTTCGGACCTCGCCGGTGATGGTCACGGCGGTTTCGGGAAAGATCGCCGAGGCGTGGAACAGGGCGCCGTGGTTCTTGCGGCAGTCCATACAATGACAAAGCCCGACGCGGTAGGGCTGGCCGATTGCGGTGAAGCGCAGCGCGCCGCAGAGACAGCCGCCGGTGACCGTTTCCATGTCAGTCCCCCAGTTTGGCGTGAACCTCATCCAGGTCAACCGGACCCTTGGGCAGCTTGTTTGCCGGGTTGTCGAAGTCATAGCGGAAGAGCTGGAAATCGCGTTTGTAGATTTCCCACATCAGATGCATGGAAAGATCGTCGAAATAGGCCTCAACCGGATGGGCCCGCTTTGGCCCGTGGCCTTCGCTTTCGTTGAAGCGGGGGATCTTGGCCAGATCGACCGGATGCTTCACGGTGATCCGGTCCAGCACGGTCTGCATGCCGGGGTTGAAATCCTCGGTGAAGAAGATGTGGTTGTAACGCCCGCCATTGACGATGAAGGTCGAGACATGGCCGGCCATTGCCGACCAGTGGATGTCCGGCTCCATCGGTTTTTTCCAGCGGATGGTGTCGCGGACAAAGAGGAGAAAACGGCGGAAGCTGGCGATCTGGTCAAAGTCCTGCTTGCCGTCGTCGCCCCCCACCTCGACCCCGTATTTCTGGATCAAAAGCGGGACCATGTTGCCCCGGTAGCGTTTGCCGTTCCTCTGGATGCCGCAGATCTTGTCGAAGAACGACGACAGGATGCGGGTATAGGGATTGCGCACGCAGGTGAAGGCGAAGGTCTGGCGCCCGCGCACGGCGGCTTCGATCCGGGGCTGGCTGCCGTCCAGCGCCCATTTGTGCAGGCCGGTCTGCGCATCATGGATGTCGCCGTCAAAAACCGGCCATGGTCGGAATAGAACATGATCTGCCCGATGGTCGAGCAGGCGCATTTCGGCACGACCCGGTAGACGACGCTTTCGCTTTCGGTCATCCAAGTACCGGGGAAACCCATACGCAACATCCTTCCAAGAGTCAGTGTCGGTAAAAGCAACACAATGCCAAGATTGCGGCAATCAAGCAGACAAGTTCGGGCTTTTCAAGGAAGCTTGCCGCAGTTTACGAGGACGGCCATGACCCCCAGCCCGAAACCGCGTGCCCGATGACGACGATCGCCTTCATCCTTCTGTGTCACAAGGATCCGGAGGGGGTCATCGCGCAGGCGCTCCGGTTGACGGCGGCGGGGGACTGCATCGCCATCCATTTCGACGCCCGCGCCCGTGCGGCAGACTTTG
Source organism: Paracoccaceae bacterium (assembly GCA_012036325.1). Lineage (GTDB taxonomy): Bacteria > Pseudomonadota > Alphaproteobacteria > Rhodobacterales > Rhodobacteraceae > Tabrizicola. The sequence goes on along the minus strand of JAAUPC010000015.1, from coordinate 8,835 downwards.
ACCGCATCCGCCAGGCCCTGTCCGGCAACCCCCGCGTCACCTTTGCCGCGCGGCGGGTCAAATGCGGCTGGGGCGAGTGGAGCCTGGTTGCGGCGACCCTGGAAGCCCTGCGCGCGGCGGTTGAGGCGTTTCCGGCGGCCACGCATTTCTACATGCTGTCGGGCGACTGCATGCCGATCAAGACGGCCGAGCATGTGCATCAGCGGCTGGAGGCGGAAGAAGCGGATTTCATCGAAAGCTTCGATTTCTTCCATTCGGGTTGGATCAAGACCGGGATCAAGGAAGAACGGCTGATCTATCGGCACTGGTTCAACGAACGGCAGCGCAAGGCCTGGTTTTACCGGTCGATGGAGTGGCAAAAACGGCTGGGACTGGCGCGCAAGGTGCCAAGCGACCTGCGCATCCGCATTGGCAGCCAATGGTGGTGCTTGCGGCGGCGCACGGTCGAGGCGGCGCTTTCCTTCATCGACCGACGGGCCGATGTGGTGCGGTTTTTCCGCACGACCTGGATCCCGGACGAGACGTTCTTTCAGACCATCGTCGCCCATCTGGTGCCCGAACGTGAGATCCGGTCCCGCACGCTGACGTTCCTGATGTTCACCGATTACGGGATGCCGGCGACGTTTTATGATGATCACCACGATCTGTTGCTGGCGCAGGAATACCTTTTCGCGCGCAAGATCAGCCCGGATGCACTGACGCTGAAGGAACGCTTGGGCGCGCTTTACATCGAGACGGGGCGCAGCTTTGAGACCACCAGCGACGGGCGGCGGCAGTTTGAGTTTCTGACCGCGCGGGGCCGCCAGGGCCGACGGTTCGCGCCCCGGTTCTGGGAAACCGAAACCCGGCTGGGCCGCGACCGCATCCTTTTGTTGGTGACCTGCAAGAAGTGGCATGTGGCCAAGCGACTGGTGCAGCGCCTGCGCGAGGTGACGCAGGTCCCGGCGGTGGATTATCTTTTCAACGAAGAGGCCGCCGCCTTGCCGGACCTTGGCGGCATCCAGACCACGCTGGACAAGCGCATGCGCCACCGCCGCGCGCTGGTGCGGATGCTGTTCGACTTTTGGGAGACGGACCGGCTGATCCTGTGCGTTGATCCGGCCAGCACCGAGCTGATCCAGGATCTTTACAATGACCGCGCCGAAGTGCGCCTTCTGGAAATCGACTGTGCGTTTTCGGACGACTATCTGGTCGGCCATGCGCGCCGCGTGGGGCTTGCGGGGCCAAACACGCCGCCTGCCGCGATTGACCGGCTTTTGCCGACGATCCGCTATGATGTGCGCTTTGAAATCGAGCGCTTGCGCGACCTTGGCCTGCCGGGCCACCATCGGATGCGCGAACTGGGCGACCTGAGCGAAAACGCGCGGGCGCTGGCGGATTTTCTGGATATTCCTGCCGAAACCGCGCGCGACATTGCGGCAACCGATTACCTATTCGTGGATTGAGAAGCATGAGCTGGACCTATGACCCGACCAACATCTTTGCCCGTATCCTGCGCGGCGAGATTCCGAACCGGACGGTGATGGACACGCCCCATACGCTGGTGTTCCATGACATCCGCCCTCTGGCACCTGTGCATGTGCTGGCGATCCCGAAGGGGGCCTATGTGGCGCTGGACCATTTCGCGGCCGAGGCGTCCGAGGCCGAGATCATGGATTTCCACCGCACGGTCGCCAAGACCTGTGCGATCCTGGGCCTCAGCGGCCCGGAGGGCTATCGCGGCATCACCAATGCCGGGGCCCACGGGATGCAAGAGGTGCCGCATTACCATTTGCACATCCTTGGCGGCCGCGTGCTGGGACGGTTGGTCGAGCCGGAGTGACGCGTTACGCCAATGCGCAAGCTTCGGGTCGCCCGGGGCGCGCAGGCGACGCATCTTCCTGGGATAGCAAGGAGGATGCGATGCGATTTGTAGCGATACCGACGGACGTGGCGCGGGCCTATCAGGCCGGGGGCGCTGATGCCAACGGGCAGGTGCCGGAACGTCAGGTGGCCACGGGCGACGGCAACCCTTGCCGACACTGTCTGGGGGTGATCCCGGCGGGGGCGGAGATGCTGGTTCTTGCGCACCGCCCGTTCCCCGCGCCGCAGCCCTATGCCGAGGTCGGGCCGATCTTTCTTTGCGCCGATCCTTGCGTCCGAGGCGGCGGGGAAGGGGTGCCGGACATCCTTGCCTCGCCGGACTATATTGTCCGGGGGTATGGGGCGGATGACCGGATCGTTTATGGGACGGGTGTGGTGGTGCCGACCGGGGAAATCCACGCGCGGGCGGGGGCGTTGTTGGCGGATGGGCAGGTGGCCTATGTCCACGTCCGGTCAGCCCGGAACAACTGCTTTCAGCTTCGCATCGAGCGGTGATCTTGCGGAGCGGCGTGCCGCCGCGAAGACCTTTTCCCTCGGCTCTGCGCGAAGAGGCGCAGAGCCGAGGCTGACGAGGGGCGCTGCCCCTCGAGCTCCCCGGGATATTTGGGGACATGAAATGTTAGCGGCGGAAGGGGCTGGGGCGGAGGCCCTTGGCGGCGCTGTCGGTGACGTCGGTGATGCGTTTGGCGCGGGTGGCTGGCGTTTTCGCGGTCTTGATCCATTCCAGCGTGCCGCGGCGGATGCTGCGGGGCTGCGCGGCCCAAAAGCCGGTGGTGCCGGTGGCATCGAGAGCTGCCGTAAGGTCGGGCGGGTCGATGAGCGCGTCGACGTCGTTCAGGAAATCCCACTGGCCGTGGGCTTGGGCGGCGGCGATCTTTGCTTCGCCCGCTGGGGTCATCGCGCCACTGGTACGGGCGCAGGCGACATGGGCTTTGTTGATGGCCGACCAGGCGGATTTGGGGTTGCGGGGGCGATCAGGATCATCGTGCGGTCGGCGTCGAGGGCGCGGGTGACAGAATCGATCCAGCCCCAGCAGAGGAGTTCTTCGACCTGGGCTTCATAGGCGAGGTAGTCGGCGTGGTGTTTCTTGAACGTCGCAAGCCAGACGGCCTTGGAGGTAGCGTGGTTCGCCTTTAGCCAGGCGCGAAGCTCCGCCCGGCTGCGGATGGTGAGGATTGGCGCGCTGTCAGCTGCGGGCATTGTCCCATTCCTTGATCCAGCGCTTCGGGGCGGCGTCGCGCCATTGTTGGACAAGGCGGGCGCGGGCCCAGCTTTCGTCGATCCGCCCTGCGCGGACAAGGATCAGGTTATGGGGCGCGTAATGGGGGTGGAGGGTAAAGGTGTCCGGGTCGGCGGCCAGCAGCATCTCACGTTCGTCGCGGGAAGCCTTGAAGACGGCGGCGTCGACGTAGGACGACCACCAGCACCACATCTTGCCGTGCGCCTTCAGCGCCTCGTTGCCCCAGGGGTGGTCGAGGGTGACCTCGGGGAGGTTCAGGGCGAGGGCGAAGGACTTGAGGGCGGGCCAAGTGTGGATCATCGCTGTCCTTTCATCAATGCGCCTCGGCCCAGGTCTTGCCTTGGCCACCTTCCACCGCGAGGTGGACGTTCAGGGTGACGGCGGGGTGGGAGGCGCTTTCCATGACCTCTTTGGCGATGGGGATCAAGCGGTCGGCATCAACTTCGCTGACTTCGAAGAGAAGTTCGTCGTGGACTTGCAGCAGCATCTTGGCGTCGAGGCCCTGGATCGCTGCGGGCATGCGGATCATCGCGCGGCGGATGACGTCGGCGGCGGTGCCCTGGATGGGCGCGTTGATCGCGGCGCGTTTGGCGAAGCCGGCTCCGGGGCCTTTGGCGTTGATCTCGGGCGTGTTGATTTTCCGACCAAAGAGGGTTTGCACATAGCCGTTTGATTGCGCGAATTTGACGGTTTCAGACATGTAGGTCTTGATGCCGGGGAAACGCTCGAAATAGCGGTCGATGAAGCCTTGGGCTTCCGCGCGGGGAATCCGCAGGTTGCGGGCAAGGCCGAAGCCGGAAATCCCGTAGATCACGCCGAAGTTGATCGCCTTCGCTTTGCGGCGGATGTCGGAGGTCATCTCGGACAGGGGGACGTTGAACATCTCGGACGCGGTGAGGGCGTGGATGTCGATGCCGTCCTGGAACGCCTGCCGCAGTTCGGGGATGTCGGCGATATGGGCGAGGATGCGAAGCTCGATCTGGGAGTAGTCGAGGCCGACCAGAACCCGGCCTTCGGGGGCGACGAAAGCCTCACGGATCCGGCGGCCTTCTTCGGTGCGGACGGGGATGTTCTGCAGGTTCGGGTCGGTTGAAGACAAGCGCCCGGTCACCGCACCGACCAGCGAGTAGGACGTGTGAACGCGGTGCGTATCCGGGTTGATCGCCTCTTGCAGGGCGTCGGTGTAGGTGGATTTCAGCTTGGCGATCTGCCGCCAGTCCAGGATGCGGGCGGCAAGCTGGGCGGCCTGGGGGTGGCCTTCCAGCGTGGTGATATCCTCAAGGATATCAGCGCCGGTGGCATAGGCGCCGGTCTTGCCCTTTTCGCCGCCGGGGACCAGGAGGCGGTCAAAGAGCACCTCACCCAACTGCTTGGGGGAGCCTACGTTGAACTTTTCCCCGGCAGTCTCGTGGATTTCCTCCTCAAGCTGCACCAGCTTTTGCGCGAAGGCGTTGGACATTCGGTTTAGGGTGTCGCGATCCACCTTGATGCCGACCATCTCCATTTCGGCCAGCACAGGGACGAGGGGGCGTTCGAGGGTCTCATAGACGGTTGTCACTTTGGCCCGATGGAGGCGCGGCTTAAGCAGTTGCCAAAGGCGCAGGGTCACGTCGGCATCTTCGGCCGCGTATTTCACGGCGTCGTCAATGGCGACCTTGTCGAAAGTGATCTGGGTCTTGCCCGAGCCGAGGAGGGTCTTGATCGGGATCGGCGTATGGCCGAGGTAGCGGTCGGAAAGCTCATCCATCCCGTGGTTATGCAGGCCTGCGGAAAGGGCGGAGGACATGAGCATCGTGTCGTCGAACGGGGAGATCCGCACCCCGTGGCGGGCGAAGATCTTCCAGTCGTATTTCATGTTCTGGCCGATTTTCAGGACGCCTGGGTCCTCAAGCACCGGTTTCAGGGCGGCAAGGGTGGCGGTCAGGTCAAGCTGGCCGGGAGCTAAAGCGGTGGCGCCAAAGAGGTCACCGCCACCGGTGGTGTGGCCAAGGGGGATGTAGGCGGCCTTCCCCGGATCGACGCAGAGCGAGATGCCGACGAGATCGGCCTGCATTTCATCCAGGCTGGTGGTTTCGGTATCGACGGCCACATGGCCGATGTCACGGATATGGGCGATCCAGCGGTCAAGGGCGGCGGTGTCGCGGATGCATTCGTAAGACGCGTGGTCGAAAGGGGGCTGCTCTTCCAGCGCCTGCGGCGTCTCATCCCGGGCGGTGACCTGAAGCTGGCTGGTTTCCGGCAGGGCGGGGGCGGCGATGCCCAGCTTGTCGGCCACCCGGCGGGTGAGGGTGCGGAATTCCATTTTCGTCAGGAAATCCATCACCGTTGTCGGGTCCGGCAGGTGGATCGCCAGATCGGTCAGCGTGGTGTCGAGCGGGACATCGTCCTTCAGCGTCACGAGGTCGCGGGAAAGGCGGATCTTGTCAGCGTTGTCGACCAGCGCCTCACGCCGTTTGGGCTGCTTGATCTCAGCCGCGCGGGCGAGAAGGGTATCAAGGTCGCCGTATTCGTTGATCAGAAGGGCAGCGGTCTTGAGGCCGATGCCGGGTGCGCCGGGGACGTTGTCGACGCTGTCCCCGGCCAACGACTGGACGTCGATCACCCGTTCGGGGCCGACGCCGAACTTCTCCATCACCTCATCAGGGCCGATGGACTTGGTCTTCATCGGATCGAACATGTCGATGCCGGGGCCGATCAGCTGCATCAGGTCCTTGTCGGAGGAAATGATGGTGCAGCTGCCGCCTGCCTTTACGGCGTCGCGGGCCAGGGTGGCGATGATGTCGTCGGCCTCATACCCCTCCGTCTCAAGGCAGGCGACGTTGAAGGCGCGGGTGGCTTCGCGGGTCAGGGGGAACTGGGGGCGCAGGTCCTCGGGCAACGCGGGCCGGTTGGCCTTGTAGTCGGGGTAAAGCGTGTTCCTGAAGGTCAGGGAGGAATGGTCGAAGACCACGGCAAGGTGGGTCGCGGCCTTGCCGGCGCTGGCGCGGGACAGTTCATTCCACAGGATGTTGCAGAACCCTGCCACCGCCCCCACGGGTAGGCCATCAGACTTGCGCGTCAGGGGCGGCAAGGCGTGATAGGCGCGGAAGATATAGGCCGAGCCGTCGATGAGGTGCAGATGGTGGCCCGTGCCGAAGGTCATGGTTCTCTCCCGTGCTTGGGCGGGATTATTGGCAGATCGGCGGCAGAAGGGCTACCCGCTTTGGCCGGGCAGGTGCCAGTCAAGTGACAGGGTGACGGACCAGTTCGCCGGCGTCCAAAGGCCGAAGGGGATGCCTGAGGCGCGCAAGGTTTCACCCAGCCAGACGTTGCAGGTGCGAAAGGCGTGAAAGCGGCCCTTGGCGGGAAAGAAGGCGTCAGATGCGGTAAAGCCGGGGTGGTCAAGGGCGGTCTGGCTGGCAAAGGTGGCGGTCACTTGGTCCAGGAGCGCCTGATACTGCGCCTCGGACAGGGTCAGGAAGCGCAGGTTCTCCAAGGGTGGCAGCGGGCCGGTCACATCCAGCCGGATCACCGCCGTATCGCCGGTGGCGGCGGTCATGACGGCGCTGGCGGTGATGTCGGCATAGGTGCCCGCGGTGGTGTAGAAGGCGGCTGATCCCCAGCCGAACATCAGCCATTCCGCGTCAGGGTGCGTGACGGGCACGCCTGCGCTTTCCGCAAAGGCAAAGCGGGCGCGGGTGTCGGCGGTGAGGGGAAAGAGGATATCGGTGTGGATTGGGCCTTGTAGTAAGCCGATGGTATGGGCGGGCGGGCCAGAGAAGTTGGGCCCGGGGCCGGGGATCAGCGGCAGCGCAAAGGATGCCGCAAGGTAAAGGACCGGCACGGCAAGCACCGCTGCCAGAAGGTGCCAGGCCTTGCGCATGCGTCAGGGGGCCGGGCGCAGATCAGTGATCGTCGTGGGCGTGGTCGCGGTCGATCACATAGCGCTTGTCGCAATAGCCGCATTCGACAAAGCCGGTATCCTGCGGGATCGTCAGCCAGACGCGCGGATGGCCAAGGGCGCCCTCACCCCCGTCGCAAGCCACTTTCCAGGTGGTGACAACTTGGGTTTCCGGCGCGTCGATGGGCATGGGCGGGCGTCCTTGTGGTGGCTGGTGTCATTCTAGCGGTTGCAGCAAGGAAGGCACAAGAGGGGGCGCTTTGGTGACGGGCGACTGGCGCGGGCCCGCGAGCGCCTTACCCGCCGATGGGCGAGCCGCGCGATTTCAGCGCGCCAAGCCAGCCAAGGCCCTGGGCCGTGCCTTTCGCGGGGCGGTATTCGGCGGAAATCCAGGTGCCGGGCAGATGGCTGTCGATGTCATCACAAAGGTCGGGCAGGGAAAACCCGCCGCCGCCTGGCTCATTCCGGGCCGGAAAGCCCGCGATCTGGACATGGTTGATGCGGTGGCGATGGTCGGCCCAGACGGCCGCAGCATCGCCATGCAGGCGCGCGGCGTGCCAGAGGTCAAACTGCAATCCGATGCGGGGGTTGGCAAGGTCATCAAGGATGCGCGCCGCCTGATCGTAGTCGTTCAGGAAATAGCCCGGCATGTCATCGGGGTTCAAAGGCTCAACCGTCAGGGTCAGATCAGGGGCCTCGGCCAGCGCCCAGGTCAGGTTTTCGGCATAGCACTGTTCGGCCTGCGGCCCCTTTGCCACGCCCGCCATTACATGGAGCCGCCCCGCCTGCAGCCGGGTGGCATAATCGGCGGCGCGCAGGAAGCTGTCGCGAAAGCGCAGCTCCATCCCCGGAACGGCGGCGAAACCGCGGTCGCCGCTGGCCCAGTCGCCGGGGGGCGTGTTGATCAGGGCAAGAGGCTGGCCCGCCAAGGCACGGTCCCAGTCGGCCATCGGGAAGTCATACGGAAACAGCACCTCGACCCCGTCAAACCCGCAGCGCGCGGCCCAATCGGGGCGGTCCAGCATCGGCACTTCGGTGAAGAGCAGCGTCAGGTTCGCGGCGTATCGGGGCATGAAGGGCAGGGGCCTTTCAGGGCATCTATTCGGACAAGTCGGGCGGCAGTTCGGACGACGGGATGACCGGAAAGAACTGACCCGAGGACCAGAGGCCAAACCAATCCTGCCCCGCATAGGCGTGATGGACCCCAAGATCAACCAGCCGGTAAAAGGATTTCCGGTCGATCAGCGCCCAAAGATTGGCGCGGATCAGGACATAGGGCGACGGCTCGCCCGTGGTTGGGTCCCGCTCGACCCGCAAGGGATGGTCGGGGCCAAGGGTGGCGATATCCTCGGTCAGGGTGGTGAAAGTGATGGTCTGGTCCATGCCGGTGCCCGTCGTGGTAAAGTCCGTGGCCAGAAGCGGCGCGTCATCGACGGTGATTCCCACCTTCTCGACCGGGGTGACGAGGAAATAGGCATCCCCCTCGCGCTTCAGGATATTGGAGAACAGTTTCACCAGCGGCGCCCGGCCAATGGGCGTGCCAAGGTAGAACCACGTCCCGTCCCGCGCGATCCGCATGTCGATGTCGCCGCAGAAGGGCGGGTTCCACAGATGGACCGGCGGCGGGCCCTTGCGGGCGGCGGTCGTGGCGGCGGCAGCCAGCGTGTCGGCGGTGGGTTTGGTCATCGGGCCAATCTATCCGCCTCTCTTGCGGGCGCAACCGGCCTTCGTGGCACAGGCGATTTCTTCGAAGAAATCGCACCGGAGCCTTCAAAGGCTCCGGACCGGATTTCGAAATTACGGAAGGTCGACCCGTGGCCAAGTGGTTTGAGCTCTTTTCACAGTAGGTAAT
>JAAUPC010000399.1 GCA_012036325.1 Paracoccaceae bacterium | reverse complement strand
GTGCGGCGGGATCCGCGCCGTCGAAGTGGGCCTACCGCGCGCAGCGGATGATGCTGACCCCCTATGTGCGGCTGTTCCTGCGCAAGGGTTTGCCGATGCTTGCGCTCATCGCGGGCGTGACGGTCTGGCTGTCGGATGATGCCCGGCGTCAGGGGCTGGTCACCACCTTGACCGACCTGCGCGAGGATTTCGAGGCACGGCCCGAATTCCGCGTGTCGCTTGCCCGGGTTGAGGGCGCGTCGGACGATCTGGCCGAGGCGGTCCGCGCCCGGCTGGGCCTGACGCTGCCGATGTCGTCGTTTGACATCAATCTTGATGACGTCCGCGCCCGGGTCGAGGCGCTGGATGCCGTCGCCCGCGCCGATTTGCGGGTGCGATCGGGTGGGGTGCTGCAGGTGCTGGTCACCGAACGCGTGCCGGTCGCCGTCTGGCGGACTGAGGCCGGGTTGACCCTGGTGGACGACACTGGCCACCGGGTGGCGGGCCTTTTTGCGCGCAGTGACCGGCCCGATCTGCCGCTGATAGCGGGCCACGGTGCCGATCTTGCCACGCCCGAAGCGCTGGAGCTGATCGCCGCCGCGGGCCCCCTGGCTCCCCGCATCCGTGGCCTAGTGCGCATGGGCGAACGGCGCTGGGACATTGTCCTTGACCGCGACCAACGCGTCCTTCTGCCCGAAAAGAACCCTGTCCAGGCGCTGGAGCGTCTGCTGGCGCTGGACCACGTCCAGGACATCATGAACCGCGACATCCTGACCGTCGATCTGCGGTCAGACCACCGACCCACCCTTCGCCTTACCCCCAACGCCCTTGCCGAGATGCGCCGTGCTCAAGGCATCGAAACCGTGGAGAACGAACTGTGACCGATCTCTATACCTCTCAGCGTGCCATGCGGAACATGCGGAAGGCCGCGATGCAACGCGGCGTGATCGCCATTCTGGATGTGGGCACGTCCAAGATCGCTTGCCTGATCCTGCGCTTTGACGGTCCTGACCGCTTGCGCGAACAGGATGGCGTGCGCCCGATGGCCGGGCAAAGCCAGTTCCGGGTGATCGGGGCGGCCACGACCCGGTCGCGCGGGGTGCGCTTTGGCGAAATCGCCGTGATGAACGAGACGGAGCGGGCGATCCGCACCGCCGTGCAGGCCGCGCAGAAGATGGCCAACGTGCGGGTGGATCATGTCATCGCCTGCTTTTCAGGCGCGGAACCCCGCAGCTATGGCCTGGCCGGGGAATTGGACCTGGCCGATAGCGTCGTGACCGAACAGGACGTCAGCCGCGTGCTGGCCGCCTGCGACGTGCCCGACCTTGGCCAAGGGCGTGAGGTTCTGCATGCCCAGCCAGTGAACTTTGCGCTCGACCACCGGTCCGGCCTTGGTGATCCGCGCGGGCAGATCGGGCATCGGCTGGCGGTGGACATGCATCTTCTGTCGGTTGACGGTGATGTGGTGCAGAACCTGCTGTACTGCATCAAACGCTGTGACCTTGAACTCGCGGGGCTTGCGTCTTCGGCCTATGTCTCGGGCATCTCCAGCCTGGTTGAGGATGAGCAAGAGCTGGGCGCCGCTTGCATCGACATGGGCGGCGGGGCGACAGGCCTGTCGATCTTCATCAAAAAGCACATGATCTATTCGGACAGCGTCCGGATGGGCGGGGACCATGTGACCAGCGACATCTCCAAAGGTCTGCAGGTGCCGCTGGCGGTCGCCGAGCGGATCAAGACGCGCCACGGCGGGCTTTATGCCACGGGCATGGACGATCGTGAGATGATCGACATCGGCGGCGACAGCGGCGATTGGGAAAGGACCGCCGCCAGATCAGCCGGACAGAACTGATCGGGATCATGCGACCAAGGGTCGAAGAGATCCTGGAAGAGGTGCGGGCCACACTGGATGCGGCCGGGTTTGACAGCCTGCCCAGCCAGCAGATCGTGCTGACCGGCGGTGCAAGCCAGATCCCGGGGCTGGATGGGTTGGCGACGCGGATACTGGGCCAAAGGGTCCGGCTTGGGCGACCCTTGCGGGTGCAAGGCCTGCCCCAGGCCGCGACCGGAGCACCCTTCGCCAGTGCGGTCGGTCTTTGCCTCTTTGCCGCGCATCCGCAAGACGAATGGTGGGATTTCGAGATCCCCGCCGAACGCTATCCGGCGCGGTCGCTGCGGCGGGCGGTCAAATGGTTCAAGGACAACTGGTGATCACAACATTTGGCGATACGGGCAGAATACCGCTGAATCTGGGGCACAATCCCCCATATTTTGCGTCTTTCCGGTCTTTTTTTCGTGACCTTTAGCAAGGTTGTGGATAGATTCGGGGATAAGTCGGTCAGATGCACGCGGGACAGGTGCAATCAGGGCCGGAAAAGAAACAGGCGGCAGACAAGAAACGGACGGGCAAAGCCATGGCACTCAATCTGACGATGACACCTGAGCGTGAAGAACTGAAGCCGCGCATCACCGTCTTTGGTGTGGGCGGGGCGGGCGGCAACGCGGTGAACAACATGATCGACCAGGCGCTGGAAGGCGTTGAGTTTGTGGTGGCCAACACCGATGCCCAGGCCTTGCAGCAAAGCCGGGCGCATGCCCGCATCCAGATGGGTGTGAAGGTGACCGAAGGCCTTGGCGCGGGCGCGCGGCCGACAGTGGGTGCGGCAGCGGCGGAAGAGACGATCGAAGAGATCGTCGATCACCTGGCTGGCGCGCACATGTGCTTCATTACCGCTGGCATGGGCGGCGGAACCGGCACCGGGGCGGCCCCGATCATCGCGCAAGCCGCGCGAGAGTTGGGCGTGCTGACCGTCGGCGTGGTGACCAAGCCCTTCCAGTTTGAAGGCAACAAGCGGATGCGCCAGGCCGAAGAGGGGATCGAAGCCCTTCAGAAGGTCGTAGACACGCTGATCATCATTCCGAACCAGAACCTCTTCCGTCTGGCGAATGAGCGCACGACCTTCACCGAAGCCTTCGCGATGGCGGACGATGTCCTCTATCAGGGCGTCAAGGGTGTGACCGATCTGATGGTGCGCCCGGGCCTCATCAACCTCGACTTTGCTGACGTGCGCGCGGTGATGGACGAGATGGGCAAGGCGATGATGGGCACCGGTGAAGCCAGCGGCGAAGACCGTGCGGTGCAGGCGGCGGAAAAGGCGATTGCCAACCCGCTTCTGGACGAAATCAGCCTGCATGGCGCCAAGGGTGTTCTCATCAACATCACCGGCGGTCACGATCTGACGCTGTTTGAACTGGACGAAGCCGCCAACATCATTCGCGAAAAAGGTTTGATCCCCGACGCGAACATCATCGTCGGCTCCACCCCTTGATACCAATATGG
>JAAUPC010000398.1 GCA_012036325.1 Paracoccaceae bacterium | reverse complement strand
TCTGGGCCATGTCTTCAACCCGGTCAGCTTCTGGCTGGCCTATGATCCTCTTGGCCACCTGCGCGCGGTGATCGCCGAGGTATCGAATACCTACGGTGACCGGCATTCCTATCTGTGTCACCGTGAAGACCGCGCCCCCATCACGCGGGAGGATACCATCACCGCGCAGAAGATCTTCCACGTCTCGCCGTTTCAACCGGTTGCGGGGACCTATGCCTTTCGCTTCGACATCCGGCCTGACCGGATCGGCATCTGGATTGATTACACCAGCGCCACGGGCGGCCTCTTCACCAACCTGATCGGCCCGCGCGAACCCCTGACGAATTGGGGCATCCTCGCCTCGGCCCTTCGCCGCCCCTTCGGTTCCCGCCGGGTTTTGGCGCTGATCCATTGGCAGGCGCTGAAACTGGCGCTGAAGCGGGTCAAGTTCAACGCGCGCCCAACCCCGCCCGGCGAAGACGTGTCGCGATGACCCTGCGCCGTCGCCTTGCCTTTCCAACTGGCCAAAATATCCCCGCCGGAGGCCAACTGGAGCCGGTTGCGCGCTTGCGCGCAGAGGCGAGACAAAAAGCTTGCGCGGAACGCGCTCAATTTGACGGCCGCAGCAGCCAACCCGTCGGCCAACCATGACCCCGCGCCTTTATGCCTGGTCGCTCTTCGCCGCGCTGATCGCGACGGCAGGTCTGCCGATCTATATCCATGCGCCCAAGTTCTACGTCGACAGCTATGGCGTCTCCCTGGCCTCCATGGGCTTTGTCCTTGCTGGCCTCCGCCTCGTTGACGTCGTGCAAGACCCTGCCCTTGGCTGGCTGGCCGAATCCACCCGTCCGCATCGCAAGACCGGGGTGGCGCTGGCCGTGATCCTGCTTGTCACCTCCATGGCCGCGCTCTTTGCCGTCACCCCGCCGATCGCGCCCCTGTGGTGGTTCGCCCTTTGCCTGACCGGCCTTTTCAGCGCGTTTTCCTTCCTGACGATCTGCTTTTACGCCGAAGGGGTCGCCAAGGCCGAAACCCTTGGACCCGGCGGCCATATCCGCCTTGCCGGGTGGCGTGAGGGCGGCTCGCTTCTCGGCGTCTGCCTTGCCGCTGTTGCCCCTGTCGCCCTTGCCGCCGCGATCGACAGTCCTTTCACTGCCTTCGCGGGCCTCTTCGCCCTGCTGGCAATCCTCGCCACGCTGGCAATGCAAACCCAGTGGCTGGGCCACGCAGCGGAACCCACGCCCAGCCCCTTTGCCCTCTTCCGCCCCGTTCTGGCGGACCGCCTGGCCCGCCGCCTTCTGCTCATCGCGCTTCTGAACGCGACCCCCGGTCGCCGTCACCTCCACCCTGTTTCTCTTCTTCGTCGAAAGCCGCCTTGGCCTGCCGGGGTGGGAGGGGCCGCTTCTCCTCCTCTTCTTCCTTGCCGCAGCACTTTCCACCCCGGTCTGGACCGTTCTGGCCCGCAAACATGGGCCGCGCCGGGTGCTCCTCTCGGCGATGGTGCTGGCGATCCTGGCCTTTCTCTGGACCTTCACCCTTGGCACTAGTGACGGGATCGCCTTTGCCCTGATCTGTGCCGCGTCAGGCGTGGCCCTTGGCGCGGACCTGACCCTTCTGCCCGCCATCTTCGCCCAACGCCTGTCCCAGCTTGGCACGCGGGAGGCTGCCGCCTTCGGCCTTTGGTCCTTCGTCTCGAAACTGTCGCTCGCCTTCGCGGCGGCGACCTTGCTGCCGATGCTGGACCTTGCGGGCTTCAAACCCGGCCCGGACAACAGCGAATCTGCCCTGCGCACGTTGACAGTGATCTATGCGGCCCTGCCTTGCGTATTGAAGATGACAGCAATCCTGCTGCTCGCCTTCACACCGCTTATCGAACCCGCGAAGGGAACCGCCTCGTGACCTCGATCCTCTCTGCCTTCCTTGGCGCCGTGATCATCATCACGTTGATGGCCATTCGCAGCCGCTACGCCTCGTTCCAGTCGCAGTCGCCGGCTGACTATGCAGGCCTCGGGCCGCAGTTCGATCTGCGCACCCACCTCTCCGGGCCGATCCAGTGCGAAGGCGTGATCTTCGGGCCGATGGGCCGCGTCGCCTCGCGCTTTGTCGCGGACATGGAGGGAACCTGGGAGGGCAACATCGGCACCCTGGCTGAGGTGTTCCGCTATGACAGCGGCACCGTGCAGCACCGTTCCTGGACGCTGGCACTCGCCAACACCGGCGACATCACCGCGACAGCGGCGGATGTGGTGGGCCTCGGCTCGGGCCGCGTCGAAGGGCCGGGCGTCGTTCTGCGCTACCGGATCAAGCTGACGCCCGAGGCAGGCGGCCATGTCCTTGACGTGGTGGACTGGATGTACCTGATGGAGAACGGCACCGTCATCAACCGCTCGCAATTCCGCAAGTTCGGGATCAAGGTGGCCGAACTGGTGGCCACCATGCGCCGCGTTCCCGCCGCCGACTTGCGCAGCGACCTGGCCGCCGCGGAATGAGGGATTTTTCCGGGAAGCGCTACTGGCTGGTCGGGGCCTCCGAAGGGCTTGGGCTGGCCCTGGCGCAAAAGCTCAGCGCCGCTGGGGCAGAGCTGGTGCTCTCCGCCCGCACTGAAGCGTCCTTGGCAAAGGCCATCGCCACCCTGCCCGGGAAGGCCATCGCGCTACCAATGGACGTGGGATCCACCGACAGCGTGACGGCCGCCGCGGCGCAACTGGGTGATCTGGATGGGATGGTGTTCCTCGCCGGGGTCTACAGCCCGATGCGCGCGCAAGACTGGAACGCGGCGGATGCTGAGGCGATGGCCAATGTCAACTTCACCGGCTGCATCCGCGCGGTGGGCGCAGCATTGCCCGGCATGGTCGCGAAGAACCGGGGGCATATCGTGATCACCGGCTCGCTCTCCGGCTTTCGCGGGTTGCCCGGGGCCATCGGCTATGCCGCGTCAAAGGCCGGGACGATGGTTCTGGCAGAATCGCTTTATGCCGATCTGCGCAAGTCCGGGGTCGCGGTGCAACTTGCCAACCCAGGTTTCATCCGCACAAGGCTGACCGCAAAGAACGATTTCACCATGCCTTTCATCATGGACCCGGAAGCCGCCGCCGGCATCATGTTCCGCCACATGCAGTCCAGCCGCTTCAAGATCAGCTTCCCGACCCTCTTCAGCTGGCTGTTCCGGGGCGGCAACTTCCTGCCCGACGCGCTTTACTACCGGATGTTCCCACCAAAGCCCTGACAATTCGTCTAAAATTGTCATTCTTTCTGCGAAAATATCCCACGGGAGGTCCGGAGGGTGTGAAACCCTCCGGGGCTGGCCAAGGTCACGGCGCCAGCCGCATCCGCGCCATGAAGAACC
>JAAUPC010000397.1 GCA_012036325.1 Paracoccaceae bacterium | reverse complement strand
GCCGACCAACATGCGCGCGCGGGCATTCGAGCGAATGTGATCCTGCCGGGATTCGTCGACAGTCTGCCGGAGAAGGCCGAACGGCGCGCGATGATCCCGGCCGGGCGATATGCCGGGCCTGACGAAATCGGTTCCGTCGCTGCATTCCTGCTGTCGGACAAGGCGTCCTCCAGCCCGATGACCGCCGTGAGCGGCTCGTAGCTCACCTGGATGGCGTCGAGCGCGTCGCTGGCCTCGGCCTCGCTCTGCGCCAGCACCACGGCCACCGCGTCTTCGAGATCAGAGTAGACCAGCCGCAACCCGCGCAATCCCGTCGCCAGCGCTTCAGCCGCCGCAAAGACCGCCTCCGGTCCATCGGGCCGGGCAATGCTGCGCTCAAGGATCAGGCGCAACACATCTTCAGGCGGCAAGGCATGCAACCGGGCCGGTCCCGCCTCGCGCCGGTCCAGAAGGATCAGCGCCTCCGCCTGGTCCTCGGCACCCCGCGGCAAAAGACCCGGCGGCAAAAGATAGCCGTAACGGTCATCCGCAGGGCCAAGGGTTTGCGCCACATGGTCGCGAAACCAGGCCGAAGCCGCCGGTGGCAAGGGCAGGCGCAGGCGTGGCGCAATCCCCAGTGCCATAGCCCGGCCATCGGCGCGGATCGGGATCACATCGTCGCCAAAGACCGTTACTCCGGGCTCTGCCGACAGCCGGGCAACCAGCGTTGACTTGCCCGCGCGGTGCGCGCCACACAAGATCACGCTGCGCCCCGCCAGGCTGACCGCACCGCAATGCAGGCCAAAGATATGCTTGCCCGGCGCGTCGCAACAGGCCTGCGAGATATCGGCCAGCACCGCACAGACCGCCCCGGTCAGCGACAACTGGTCCACTGGGTCTTCGGCATAGCTGGAATGGGTCCGGTATCGCCGTGGCCCCCGCGGCTCGACCACGGTCAAGGGGCGGGACGGGGCCGCATCGGCGGGCCCGTCAGGCAAGGCGAACGGGGCGACAGTCACGCACCAGCCCAGAAGGCAGCTTTCAATCGCGCCAATCAAGTCTGCGTCATTGGGCAAGATGATCTCTTGTCCCTGCCCGGCAAGGCGTAGCGTCACCAGCTTTGGCGGTGCTACTGCAGACGATGGGGGCAAGGGGCGTACGCCCCCCACCCCCTTGGCTGCCTGGGCCTGAACCCGGGCCACCTTACACGCCCAGGATACGCTGCATCCACGGCGGAAGATCAGCGTTCCCACCCGCGTCGCGCCGCCGCCGTCCGCGCGACGGCCCCGAGGACGATGAGGGGCCAGAATTGGAAGGGCCGGAATTGGATTGGCCGGAATTGGAAGGGCCCGAGTTCGAAGACCCGCCGCCCGAAGCGCCTGATCCAGTGCTGGCTTGCGCTGCGTTGAAGCCAGCCATCACCGGGGCGACATAGGCCGCACCGGCGATCAGCCCCACACGGGCAAGAAGCTGGCGGCGGCTGACCGTGGCCTTGCCCTGGTCCCTGGTCGTGGTGGTTTTTTGGTTTGTCATCGTCGCGTCCTTTCCTTGCGTGGTGTGCCGCCGGTGTCCCCGACGCCTGCAGGAAAAGAACGGGCCGAAAGCAGGGTTATTCCCGGTGCTGCGAAAAAACCTTGGCCGGTCTGTGGTTCCGCGCGGCCGGTGGGTCCTGTCCAGCGCTGACGGGCAGTTACCTTTTCCGGCGGCTACAGGGGCTTGGCGGTTGTGGATCGGGACAAGGCTGCTATGTCCTAAAGCGTCAACCGGAGGTCGGCCATGGATTATACACTCTTCTTCATCTACCTGACCGCCTGCGGGGCCGCCGCCGCCACGGGTGCGCTGTTTCCGACCGGCCCATGGTATGTCGCCTTGAAAAAGCCGGTCTGGACCCCTCCGGACTGGGTGTTTCCCGTGGCCTGGATGTCGCTCTACCTGCTGATGTCCGCTGCCGCCGCCCGTGCGGCGATGTTTGAAGGGGCTACGGTCGGCCTTGCCCTCTGGTCGGTGCAGATCGCGTTCAACACGCTCTGGACACCGGTGTTCTTCGGGCTGAAGCGGATGCGGGCGGCACTGGTGCCGATGGCGGGGCTGTGGTTGTCGGTGACGGCAACCTGCGTGGCGTTCTTTGCCGTGGATGTCTGGGCTGGCCTGATGTTCGTGCCCTATGTGATCTGGGCCAGCGTGGCCGGGGCGCTCAACCTCGCCATGGTCCGCCTGAACCCCGAAGCCGCCAGCGGCCAGACAGCCTAGGTCGGGGGTCACCCCGGCTCTCGTGGGCACGCGTTACCAAACGGTTAACGTCCGCAAGCAACCCATTGAAAAAACGTGACATATCAGATTTGTCCACCGTGGACAGACGTTCAGTCGAACACCCAACCCCGGCGCCTTGGGACCCGGACCGCGATCATCGGTTTCAGCCAGGGCTGGCGGTAGCGTGTCAGATCCAGCGCCTCATGCACGCCCGTCGTGACCTCCCCCCCGATCTTCGTTTCCACCAGGCTGCGGGAATAGAAGGGCGCGTCCAGCAGGCTCATCTGTTGGCTGGGCCGGAAGCCCGGGTCCGACCGCGTCTCCCGCCGCACCGCCCAGAGGCTGCGGCGGAAGGGGGTGACCGGGGGCTGCTCGATTTCCCGCACCGTCCCGTCGCGCAGAACCTCAACCCCCAGGGCAAGGGTTGACCCGTCGCGGCGGGTGGCATCGTAAAAACAGACGGTCCGGTCCCTGAGGGGAAACCGCCCCCAGGTCCAGAACCGGAAATCCGCCTCCAGCGCCGCCGTCCCGAAATTCGCGTCCCAATAGCCGTGGCCTTCCCAGACGTGGCCCTGAGAGAGGTCCACCTTGATCCGGGCGATGGGTGCAAAGGGCCGCCAGGTATGGCTGGCATCCGGGGTCAGCCGCGCCTCGACCCCGGTCAGCGCCTCGGGTGTAAGGGTGATCGTCCCCTGCACCCGGCTGACCAGGGGAAGCGAGGAGATCTCATTCACCTCCACCACCAGCTCACGCCCGGTCCAGTGCATGGAGGACGGCCCGATTTGCAGCCGGTCAGGGGTTTGCCGCAAGGCGGGCTTGCCCCGGTCGGTCATCGTGAAGCGGCCCCCGGGGCCATAGGTGGCGACATTCAGGCAGACATGGTTTTGCGGGGATCTGCGGCCCGACCAGCGATACCAGGGCGAAAAGACCGATCCGATGAACCCGATCACCGAGACGGCGCGCGTCCCGTCGTCCGAGACCCCGTCAAGATACCACCAGGCATAACCGTCGGGCGCGACATGGACGCCGAAGTCAGGTCCAGAAGCACCGCCGCCGCCGCGTGCTTGCCGGAGAGCGCCGCCATCGGTACCCCAGCCCCCGGATGC
>JAAUPC010000396.1 GCA_012036325.1 Paracoccaceae bacterium | reverse complement strand
CTTGCGTGCCGTTGCCATCGGGGCGCGACCGGACGTGGCGGCCACCGTCGCATTGCGCCGCTATACCACCCTTGGTCGGCTGATCGACGAACCCGCCCGTCTGCAACAGGTGCTGAAGGCCCATGCCGCCGCTGGCCCCGCAGGCGCCACCCAGGCCGAGGTGGTCAGCCGCACCGGACTGACCACAGCCGTCGTTGCCCGCATCACCCTGTGGCTGGCGAAATATCATTTTCTTGAGGATGCACCATGACCCTGTCGCCGACCCAATCAATCCTGATCACCGGCGCTGGGGCCGGGATCGGCCGTGCCACCGCCCGCGCCTTCCTTGCCGCCGGATGGGAGGTCACGCTTCTTGGCCGCCGACCCGAAGCACTGGCGGAAACCGCGCAAGGCCATCCCGCCCGCCTCATCGCCTGTGACGTAGGCGATCCTGCGGGGGTTGAGGCGGCCTTTGCCCAATTGCCCCGCCTTGACGTCCTGTTCAACAACGCCGGTATCTCGGCCCCCGCCGCCCCCATCGACGAAATTCCGGTGGAGCAATGGCTTGAGGTCAGCCGCACCAACATCACCGGCATGTTCCTCTGCGCCCGCGCCGCCTTCGGCCTGATGCGCCGCCAGTCGCCGAAGGGCGGGCGGATCATCAACAACGGCTCGATCTCGGCCCATGCGCCGCGTCCGGGCTCGGCGCCCTATACCATGTCGAAACATGCCGTCACCGGCCTGACCCGGACACTGGGCCTGGATGGCCGCGCCTTCGACATCGCCTGTGCGCAGATCGACATTGGCAATGCGCTGACCGACATGGCCGCGCGTTTCACCAAGGGCGTACCGCAGGCCTATGGTCAGATCAGGGTGGAGCCGGTGATGGACGTCGACCATGTGGCACGCATGGTCCTGCACATGGCCAGCCTGCCCCTGGATGTGAACACCCCCTTCGTCACGCTGATGGCGCGTGACATGCCCTATCTGGGTCGGGGGTAAGGAGCGTCAGTCCGCGCAATAGATATCGTGCAACAGCTTGACCAGCCGCTGCACCTTGGGGTCCTGGATCGAATAGTAGATCGCTTTCCCTTCACGCCGGGTGGACACCAGTCCTTCCAGCCGCAGCCGCGCCAACTGCTGGCTGACCGCCGCCTGGCGCAGGTCCAGAAGACGCTCAAGTTCGGTCACCGAGCGTTCGCCTTCGGTCAGATGACACAGAATCAAAAGCCGCCCTTCATGGCTAAGGGCTTTCAGGAAAGCCGCCGCCTCGGCGCTGCGCAGGGCAAGGACGTCTGACCGGGTTGCCACCGCATCCCCTGCGTCCCCCAAAGACGGGGTCATCTGGTCCAGGGACATCAAGCCACCTCATTCAACTTCTGATTGCGCAACGCTAACATGACTTTGCGCCTCTGGCGAGAGGGGCCTTGCCCAACGCCACCGCCGAAGGCAAGGATCAGCCGATCACTCCCGCCCCGTCAGGCCATGTTCGGCGACGGTCCGCCCCGCTGCCATCGCCGCCCGCAAAGGACTGCACTGCCATGACACGCCCCCTTGCCTTTACCGCGCCCGGCCGTTTCTGGCGCGGCAACCTGCACACCCATTCCACCCGATCAGACGGCGTGCTGGACCCGGTCGAAGTCTGCCGCCGCTACCGCGCGGAAGGCTATGATTTCCTGGCCTTGACCGACCATTTCATCGGCCGCTATGGCTATCCCATCGTCGATACCGTGCCGATGCGGACCAACAGCTTTACCACGATCCTGGGCGCGGAACTCCATTCAGGCGCAATGGCGAATGGTGAGCTTTGGCACATCTTGGCCGTGGGCCTGCCCGCCGATTTCGCCCCGTCGCACAGCCCAGATTTCCTGCCCGTTCCAGGACAGGAAACGGGGCCCGAGATTGCCGCCCGGGCCGTCGCCGCCGGAGCCTTTGTCGCCATCGCCCATCCGCAATGGTCCGGCCTGACCCTGGCCGACGCCCGAACCATCACCGCCGCCCACGCGGTTGAGGTTTATAACCACGGTTGCGCCACCGGCTGTGACCGCCCTGACGGCTTTGCGATTGCCGACCTGCTGCTGACCGAAGGCCGTCACCTGTCCCTCATCGCCACCGATGACGCGCATTTCTCAGAGCCGGATCATTTCGGTGGCTGGGTCATGGTCAAAGCGCAGGAAAACACGCCCGAAGCCCTGCTACAGGCGCTGAAAGACGGGGCGTTCTACTCCAGCCAAGGGCCCGCCCTCCACGACGTGCGGCTGGAAGGGGACCATGTGGTGATCGAAAGCTCGGCCGTGGTGTCGGCGGTGGCCATCGGGCACGGCACCGGGGCCAAGGCGGTGCACGGCCACAGCATGACCAGGGCCGAGGTGCCGCTGGTCCGATTGAACAACAGCTCATGGGTGCGCGTGGCGGTGTTTGATGCGGCAGGCAAGCGCGCCTGGTCAAACCCGATCTGGCGCTGAAGGGTCGGGTAGGGTGGGCAATCTGCCCACCCTACGCTGTCAATTCCCCAAGATCGCGGGCAGCCGCAGGCCATGGTCCCTGGCGCAGGCCACTGCCGTCTCATAGCCCGCATCCGCATGCCGCCAGACGCCTGAGGCCGGGTCGTTCCACAACACCCGCTCCAACCGTTTGGCCGCCTCAGGGGTGCCGTCGGCGACGATCACCACGCCTGCATGCTGGCTGAACCCCATCCCAACCCCGCCGCCATGGTGCAAGCTGACCCAGGTCGCCCCGCTGGCCGTGTTGACCAGCGCGTTGAGAAGCGGCCAGTCCGAAACCGCGTCCGAGCCATCCTTCATCGCCTCCGTCTCGCGGTTCGGGCTTGCGACCGAGCCTGAATCGAGGTGATCGCGACCGATCACGATCGGGGCCTTCACCTCACCGGAGGCCACCATCTCGTTGAACATCAACCCCGCGCGTGCCGGTCGCCAAGGCCAATCCAGCAAATGCGGGCGGGCAGGCCCTGAAAGGCGATCCGCTCGCCCGCCATGTCCAGCCAGCGGTGCAGATGGGCGTTGTCGGGGAACAGCCGCTTCATCGCGGCATCGGTCTTCCGGATATCCTCAGGGTCGCCCGACAGGGCCACCCAGCGGAAGGGGCCGATCCCCTTGCAGAAGAGGGGGGCGAATATAGGCCGGTACGAAACCGGGGAAGGCGAAGGCGTTCTCAAACCCCTCCTCTTTCGCCACCTGCCGGATGTTGTTGCCGTAGTCGAGCGTCGGGACCCCCGCGTTCCAGAAGCCCACCATCGCCTCGACATGCGCGCGCATCGACTGCTTGGCCGCAGCCTCAACCGCCGCGGGGTCGGTCTCCTGCCGCGCGCGCCAGTCGGCGACCGACCAGCCAAGCGGGCAGTAGCC
>JAAUPC010000395.1 GCA_012036325.1 Paracoccaceae bacterium | reverse complement strand
GCGCTGATTGCCGTCGCGGCCTTGTGGCTGCTGGTGGGGAGCCTCTGACGCTGCACTGCGGCGACGACGGCGGCTTGTGAACCGCCCGGCGGCAGCGTAATCGGCCAGCATGTCCAGCGCCCTGCCCCTGATCCCCCGCCGCATCCATGCCCGCGAGACGCTGGCGCTTGGCCTGCCTTTGGCCGGGTCGCACCTCGCGCAAATGGCGCTGCATGTGACCGATGTCGTGATGATGGGCCGCTATGGCGTCTTGCCACTGGCGGCGGTGGTGCTTGGGGCGTCCTCGTTCTTCGTGGTCTATGTGCTGGGGTCGGGCTTTGCCAAGGCGGTGATGCCGATGGTCGCCGCCGCCCTTGGCCGCGGGGATGAGACGCAAGTCCGGCGCGACACGCGGATGGGGCTGTGGCTGTCGATCCTGTTCGGTCTTCTGGTCATGCCGGTCTTCTGGTGGTCCGGCGCGATCCTGCTGGCTTTGGGGCAGGACCCAGAGGTTTCAACCATTGCGCAGGGTTACCTGCGCATCGTGGGGTTTGGGCTGGTCCCTGCGCTGTGCGTGACGGTGCTGCAAAGCTATCTTTCGGCGCTGGGACGGACGCAGGTGGTCTTGTGGGTGACGATCCTGGCCGTCCTTTTGAACATCGCCGTCAACTATGCGCTGATCTTCGGAAACTGGGGTTTTCCGGAACTTGGCGCGCGCGGGGCGGCGGTGGCCACCATCTCCACCCAGGTGATGTCCTTGATCGTGCTGGGGCTTTACGCGGGCTTCCTGCCCAGCCTGCGGCGCTACCATCTGTTTCAGCGCTTCTGGCGGCCGGACTGGCAGGCGATGGGCCAGGTCTGGCGGCTGGGCGTGCCGATCGGGCTGACAGGGCTGGCCGAGGGCGGGCTCTTCCAGGCCTCGGCCCTGATGATGGGCTGGATCGGGACGGTCGAACTTGCCGCGTATGGCATTGCACTTGAGGTGGCGGCGCTGACCTTCATGCTGCATGTGGGCCTGTCCAGCGCGGCCACCATCCGCATCGCGCGCTTTGACGGACGGGGCGACCGGGTGGCGCTGCGGCAGGCGGCGAAGATGGCGATCCTGATCTCGCTTGGGGTGGCGCTTGCCTCAGTCACGCTGTTCCTGTCGGTGCCAGAGCCAATCGTGTCGCTGTTTCTGGACCTGGACAAGCCCGAGAGTGCGGCAATTGTTGCCTATGGATCGGTCCTTCTGATGCTGGCGGCGCTGTTTCAGCTGGCTGACGGGATGCAGGTCATCGCGCTTGGCCTGTTGCGCGGGGTGCAGGATACGCGGGTGCCGATGGTGCTGGCCACGGTCAGCTATTGGCTGATCGGCATCCCCTGCAGCTATGTGCTGGCCTTTCCCATGGGCTATGGCGGGGTCGGCCTGTGGCTTGGGCTGGTCGTGGGGCTGGCCTGTGCGTCGGCCAGCCTGATGTGGCGCTTCTGGCGGCTGGTACGCTAACGCCAAAGATGGGCAAGGCTGGCAAACCGGCCCTGCAGCTTGGCGACCAGCCGATTTGCGGGCCCCGGGGGCGGGATGGTGCCTTGGGCCAGCCGATCCAGCACCACCTCAGCCGGGCAAGGCTGGCGGCTGACCGGGTCCCAATAGCGCGGATAGGCGATCAGAGCGGCATGGACCAGCGTGGCAAGGTCGACCTGCCCCCGGCGGGCGGGGATGGGGCCAAGGTCGGTCGTCAGCCCCCAGCCCGCGTAGAAGGGCGCGCCAAGGCAGGTCACGGGAACCCCGCGCACCAGCGCCTCAAACCCCAGAAGCGAGGTCATGGTCCAGACCGCATCCACCGTTGCCAGCAGGGCGGCAGGGTCGGCGGCGGGCAAGGTCAGATCGGCCAGCCCGTCTGCGGTGATGGCACCGGGGCGCAGGCCTGCCACCACATCGGGGTGTGGTTTGTAGATCACCACTGCCCCGGGATGCGCCGCCCGGACCGCCTGCAGAAGGCCAAGGTTGGTTCGCACCGCCCCCGCCCCCTTGGTGCATGGAGGCGTCATCTTCCACCTGCCCCGGCACCAAAATCCGGTGGCCCTTCGGCAAGGGCGGCAAGGGGGCTGCGGGCAGGTTGTATTTCGACAGGCCCGTCGCCCGCAGCCGCGCGATCAAGGCCTCAGCCCGGTCCTGCCCGCCCGGCGGCAGGGGGCGGCGATCAGCGCCTCAAGCCGTGAGGGGCGGCTGGGGTCATAGTAGATGCCCAGGTCATCGGTCACGAGGGACAGGGGTGGAATCAGGTCGGCCCCCAGCCCGCGAGAGCGCAGAAAGCCATCCTCAACCCGCAGGCAGGGACTTTTGGGGGCAAAGCCGTCTGGTTCCTTCCCCGCCCAGATCAGCAGGCTGCGCCCGCTGGCTGCAGCCTGCGCATCGGCCTGCACGGGGTCATCGCGAAAGCGCAAGGCGTGTTCTGCGCCGAAAAACGCCTGCAAGCGCGAGCGTTTCCACAGACGCATGCCCGCCGCGACATGGCTGTGCCGGTCTTGCCGGTAGGCGCGGGTTTCGGCCTCAAGCTGGTCAATCACCTCTTCCAGCGGACAAAGCCGGTCGCGGCAGGGGTCATACCACAGGGGGGCAAGGATCATCGCCCCGGCGAAAAGCTGTTCGGCTGTCAGGTGACGGGTGCGGCGGGGGATGGGCTGGGCATCCTGGGTCAGGCCCCACCCGGCGTAGAAGGGCTGGCCAAAGACATGCGGGCGGTGGCCGTGCAGGATCGCCTCAAACCCCAGTTGCGATGAGACGGTATAGACCGCCACCGCCGACGACAGCAGGTTATGGGGGGAGACAGGGCTGGTCAGGAGGGTGATCCGGCCCCCCGCATCGCCCACGCCGAAATGACCGGGACGCAGGCCGGCGGCGGTTCGGGATGGCTGCGGATGACGATGCGCTTGTCGGGATGGTCGCGCAGGGCCGCCTCCAGCATGGTGCGGAAGGTGGCGGCGCTGGCCCGGCATGGCGAATGGCGGCATCGCCCCGGGTCTGGTCGATGACCAGAATGAAGCCGGGGTCCGGGGTGGGCAGGTCTGGGTCAGAATTGTTGTATTTTGAAAGGTGAAGATGCTTGATCCGGCTAGCCGCCGCTTCAGCGCGCGCCAGAATGTTCGAATTCTGCAAGTCAGCAGATTGCAGAATCTCTTCCATCCTTGACGGAGTGGCGCTGTCAAAATGCACGCCGACCGGGTCGATCAGCAGGCCCAGCGGCGCCTCCGCCTTGGCGCGCCCGGGGTGGATGGACCGCAGGAAGGCATCCTCCACCCGGATCAGCGGCAGGCCCTGGCGCGCGGCAAGCGCCTCACCGCGCCAGGCAGTGGGGCTGCGGCCCCAGACCAGCACCCCATCGCCGGAACGCGGAAGGCCAAAGCGCAG
>JAAUPC010000394.1 GCA_012036325.1 Paracoccaceae bacterium | reverse complement strand
CCTGGGGCCACGGGGCGCGACCGGCTCTTTCCGGTCTCGGCTCTGACCGGCGAAGGCGTGGCTGCGCTGCTGGATGCCGTATCGCGCGCCTTTGATGAGGCGAAGACCGACCTGACGCTGATTCTGCCCTTTGCCGAAGGGCGCAAACGCGCCTGGCTGCATCAAGAGGGCGTGGTGACTGCCGAAACCCAGGATGAGGATGGCTATCACCTCACCCTGCGCTGGACCGCCCGGCAGGAAAAGCGCTTCCGCGACCTGTAGGATGGTCGGCGGCCGGCCAACCCCGGCCCCCGTCTTCCTTTCTGCAAAAATATCCCCGCCGGAGGCTCTTTGGTCCCAGGGCTTGGACGCGCTCTTTGCGTGTCCAAGACTTGGGGTAAAAGGACTTCGCGCGGAACGCGCTCCTTTTGATGGCCGCGCTTGATCGGGGCGCGCCGTCGAAATCAGTCCTCTGGCGTCAGGACCATCACCCCCGCCGCCGCCGCGCGGGCAAGGTCGGGGTCCAGCGACATCGGGATATATTCCCCGCGCCGCCACAATTCACCCAGGTCATCGTAATGGCGGCTGAGGGGGTGGCCCGACTGCCCGGTCGCGATGATGAAGACCGAACTGTCCGGGTCGGCAAAGTCATAGACGCCGCGATACCCGGCGGAATGCACGTTCTGATAGGGCTCCTCGCCCTTGCCCCGCGTCACACCCCGCATCAGTGTGTCATCGCCACCGCTGGTGGACTGCCGGATGTTCACGAAATGCCGCAGGAACGGCACTTCGCCCAAGACCGGGTGGTCATGCGTCGCCTCATGCGCGTCGCCCCAGCGCCAGCTTTCGATGTTGTCGCCATAGCGTTCCGTCAGCCTGAGGAGCGCCTCATCCAGCGCGATCCGCGACAGATCGGTGCAGCTTTCCACCGCCGCCGACTGGATCACATCGCACCAGACGCTCGCCCCGCCCACGTCGCGGAACACCCGTTCAATGAACACGGGTGAGATATGGGTATAGCTGTCCGCCATCGCCCCCAGCTCATCCCGGATCAGCCGGTCCATCAGCGCCCGCATCCAGGCCTCGGCAATCAGGGGTTCGGGCAGATGTTCGTTCATCTCGCCGTTCCATTCGGCCAAAAGCCCCAGCGCCCGCTGCCGCAGGCGTTCCGCCGTGCCCTCGGGCGCCGCTTCGCCCGTGAACCACAGGTCCGCCCCGATCAACGGGAGCAGCGCCCGCGCAGTGGGGTTCACAGTATCCAGCTGCGCCTCGATAAAGCTTTCCCGCGTATGCACCTCCCGCGCTTGCATCAGCGCAAGCCAGCGCTGGATGCGCTGCGTGTCGCCCCAGTCGAAACTCACATGCTCCGGGAAGGGCCGGTCCACAGTCTTGTTGTTGGTGTTGCCCAGAAGGCCCGAGGTCGGGTTCACGAACCGCGGGTTCACCTCATAGGGCAGAACCCCCCGGAACCCCGCCGCCGGATCTGCCCCGAGGACCGGCATCCGCCCTTGCGACGGGTGGGCCGCATCGCGGGCAGGCATCTGGCCCACCACCTGCAGCGCGATCCCGTTCAGGTCCGCCACCATCAGGTTCTGCGCCGGGGCGACATGCAGCCGCCCTGCCTCCATCGCCTCGGCGACCGTGCCCGCCTGCATAAGCCGCATCGCCCCGGTCATCGAGGTGTCGGCCCCGCTTAGCGCCGTCCAGCTGACTGCCGCCACATGGCCGGGCGGGGTGATCGACGCCAAGTCGTAATGCGTGCCCGGCAGGATCGGCCCGTTGCGCGACCAGCGCAGGGTCAGGGTTACCGGGGCTGCATCCTTGACCGTGATGATCGACTGGCGGGTTTCGAACTTGGCCCAGCCATCCGGCGTGCGATATTCCTCGCTGTTCTCCGGGTTCAGCTCTTCAACCAGCACATCCTGATCGTCGAGGTAGGCCGTGGTCAGCGCCCAGCCAAGCCTTTCCGACCGCCCGACCAGCACCGCAGGCACGCCCGGGATCGTGCCGCCGATCACCCCGCCTGACTGCAATTCCAGCCGCGCGAGGTACCAGATCGTCGGCGCGGTCAGGCCCAGATGCGGGTCGTTCGCCAGAAGGCTGCCCCCCGCCGCCGACCGGCCCGGCATCGCGGCCCAGCTGTTCGACGCCCCCGCCATCCCTGGGTCTGCCACCGGCGAAAATGGCCCCAGCGCAAAGTCCAGCGCCTGCGCCGAAGGGGTCAGCCCGGGCATCAGGCTGGCATAATCCGGCAAGGCCGCGACGCCTTGCCCGGGATCATCGGGCAGAATGTCGGCCAACCGCTCGGGCGACAGCAAAAGCGAGGTCCGCGCCCGCAAAACCTCGGTCTGCAGGGACCCGGTCAGTTGCAGCGCCATCAGCTTCAGGATGGCGATGCTGTCAGCCGGGGCCCAGGCCGCGATCTCATTGGAGAAAAGAAAGAATTCCGGCGCTCCCCGCCCACGCGCACCGGCGTTGATCTCGTTGATCCAGGCATTGACCCCGGCTGAATAGGCCTCAAGCGCTGCCTGCGTCTCGGGGTCCTGCGCCTCGACCGATTGCAGTGCCAGGCCGTAAAGATCGAACCGCCGCAACAGCTCATCCACCTGCACCGTGGCCGGGCCGAACGCCTCACTCAGCCGCCCTTGCGCGGTCCGCCGCAGCATCGTCATCTGCCACAGCCGGTCCTGCGCATGGGCAAATCCCAGCGCAAAATAGACATCCGCGTCATTCGCGCCGAAGATATGCGGCACGTTGTCATTGTTGCGCACGATCTCGACCGGGGCAGTGATGCCGCGCAGGGTGAAATCCTCGGAATAGTCGACGAGTGACCGCGACAGGATGTAATAGCTCAACAGGAACGCGATCAGCCCCAGCACGATTGCGCCGGTCACAAGACGGATCAGCCAGCGAAAGGCGGTCAGCATCGGGGCCCAGTTCTTGACGAAGTCGAGGTGATGGGGTCCTAGTCCATCAGGCCCGAAAGGGCAATGATCGGGGGAATGACAATGGCGAAAGTAGCGTTTCTTGGCCTTGGGGTGATGGGCTTTCCCATGGCAGGGCATCTCATGGCCAAAGGGCATGAGGTGACGGTCTACAACCGAAGCCCGGCCAAGGCTCAGGCCTGGGTGGCTGCGCATAAGGGCAAGTCCGCCGCCACCCCGCGTGAGGCTGCGAAGGGCGCGGAATTCGTCATGGCCTGCGTCGGCAATGATGATGACCTGCGCAGCGTCTGCACCGGCCCGGATGGGGCCTTCATCGGCATGACGCCGGGGTCGGTCTTTGTCGATCACACCACGGTTTCGGCCAAGATCACCCGCAAGCTGGCCGCACAGGCCGCAACCTCCGGGCTTGCCTTTGTCGACGCGCCGGTGTCGGGGGGGCAGGCGGGGG
>JAAUPC010000014.1 GCA_012036325.1 Paracoccaceae bacterium | reverse complement strand
CAGGCGCTGTGACGACGAAGCGGTCACGCACCCGCGTGCGACCGTCTTCATCGATCGTCACCGTGAGCGGTCCGGCCCCCTGCGTCGGAGTGAAACTGGTGATACGCGGGGCGACCTTGAACGTCGCCGTGGTCGTGGCCGTGGTGATCGTCGATTCGCCGCCCGCCGACGATCCCGCGCGGTCGTGGTCCGACACGCTGGGCCTCCTCACCCGGCGCGATGGCGGGCGACTGGCGACGGTGGCCTTTGCGCAAGCGAAAAGCATGACCGAAACGGTGGGGGCCTTGTCGGCCTTGCTCGACATGGGGCAGGGCGCGGCTGAGGTCGCGGCTTTTGCCACCCGCTGGGGCGATGACCGCAACGTGATGGACAAATGGTATGCGCTGCAGATCGCCCATGCCGAACCGGCCGAGGCGGCCGCCCTGACCGCAAGACTGACAGAACGCGAGGATTTCGACTGGAAGAACCCCAACCGCTTCCGGTCGGTCATAGGGGCGCTGGCGGGTAATCATGCGGGGTTTCATCACCGGTCAGGTGCAGGCTACCGCGTTGTTGCCGATTGGCTTTTGCGGCTTGACCCGCTCAACCCGCAGACGGCCGCCCGCGTGTCGACCGCGTTTGAAACCTGGCACCGCTATGACGCCGGTCGCAAGCGCCACGCCCAGTCTGAACTGGGGCGGATGGTCGCGACCCCGGCCCTCAGCCCTGATCTGCGGGAGATGGTGGAACGGATGCTGGCCGCGGGGTAGCCGCAAGCCCAGCCTCAAATCCAGCCTCAAACCCAGCCTGGCAATAGGGTTGTTCGCTGGTCCAGGCTGCCATCTCGGCCCGCTTTTCGGCGCTGCGCAGGGGCGCCCAGTCGCGCCCGATGCCCCGATTGCCGCCGCCGGCCACCAGGCCATCCTTGGCCACCTGTTCCGACATGATCTCGACCGCGCATTCCAGATTGGCCTCGCCATCCTTCAGCGCACTGACCGACGTTGCATCGCAGCCGAAGTTCTGCGCCGTGCGGGGGGAAATCTGCATCAGCCCGATCCAGCGCCCCCCCCCGCCCGAGGCGTTCGGGTTCCAGGTGCTTTCATACTTGGCCACGGCCGACAGAAGCCCCGCCCAGAAGGCGCGCCGCGCCTCAACCGGGGCTTCGGGGTAGGCCGGGCACCACGCGCCGATGTCGGCAGGCACCTGCTCGGAAAGAATCGCATCCTTCGTCGACAGGGCGACAAGGGTAGATTCGGTCCAGTCCTCGCCTTCCGGGTGATGGTCCCAGCGCATCGGCGGGGCCACAAAGGACATTTCCTCGACCGGTTCGGTCTTCATGCAGGCGGTCAGCGAAGTTACCAGAACGACTACAGAAATCGCCCGCAGCGCCAGACGCGCGTCACTTGAAATCCACTGCATTTCCATCTTTCCGCCCTGATCTACCGCAATACACCCTTAACGGCGGAGTTGTATTCCGGCCTGGGAATGAATCGATGTTGATTACCCCGTCCTTGCTTCATGTGAAAACCCACACGGGTCGCGGTCGGCAGGAACCTGCCGTTCCGCTGCGCCCTGTCGGGGTGGACACCGGATTCATGGTCGATGGGATGACGGCCGAACAGGTGCTTGCGCGCCTCGATGTGCCAGTCCTGCCCCAGGGGCCTGAGATGACCGAATGGCACTGCATCCGGCTGGATCACGCCGCCATGGCCGACCGCGGGGAATGGCCGGATCTCCTCGACGCTTTGCTTTTTGCCGACCAGGACCGCACCATGGCGTCAGGTGGGCAGCGGGTTGCCCCGCTGATCAGCGAAGGCATCCGTGCCAGCTTTGATGCGGCGATTGCCCGCAAGGACCTTGCCGCCGCCGCGAAAGAACTGGTGCGGTTTGAGGCGGTGTTCGAAATGAACCCCGAAAGCTATGTTGCCGCGCATCTTCTGGCGCAGGTGCAGGTCGACCTTGGCATTGCCAAGCGCAGTATGGCCTCGAACGGGCAATTGTCGCGCGACCTCTGGGCCGAAAGTGCTGCCCATTTCGACGCGGCGGAAGAGCTGCTGGACGCCTTCGATCCGATCGAAGAGATGTCCCCGCTCCTGGCCGCCACCCGCTACAAGTCGGTCTGCGGGATCGAAGATGGTGCAGCCCTCTGCCGCGATTGGTACGAAGACTGGGTCGACCTTGACCCCGAAGACGCCAATGCCCATGCCGCCCATGCGCTTCACATGCTGCCCGACTGGTTCGGCTCGCTTGCCGCTTTCGAAAAGGCCGCCCGCAAGGCCGCAAGCATGACCCATGCGGCCACCGGCGATGCGGCCTACACGATCTTCCACATGACCGCCTGCAAGCATCTCGGTGACATGCTGCCCACGCTGGACCTGATCCGTTTTCTGAACGGGCTTGCGGACTACCTCGCTGCCACCGGCTGCCAGCACCGGGCCAACATGGCCGCGAATCTTCTGACCCATATGGTGCGCGACTACCGCATGGTCGGGCCCACGGCAGCCTACCAGCTGACCAAAGTCCGCGCCGCCCTTTCGGATGTGCTGTGGAACCGCTTGCACGAAGTGCACATGGACCGCTGGGATCACGGCGCCGACAGCCTCGCCTTCGCATTGTCCGAAGTGTTCGGTCCCGCCCTCAAGCGCGGCGCCCGCATCTGTCGGCGCGGCACCGGGCTTGGCACCCGCGTCCCCCGCACCTGACCCCCGCATCTGACAACCCTTGCCCAGCGGCATCGCCCGGCCTAAACCGAGGGTCAAAGCTGCTTCGGAGGCATGATGCTGGACCACCTCACACCTGCACCAAAACCCAAGGTCATCGCCGGGGCGACCGGCGACTGGGAACTGGTGATCGGGATGGAAATCCACGCCCAGGTGTCCTCGAACGCCAAGCTCTTCTCGGGCGCTTCCACCACCTTCGGGGCCGAACCCAATTCCAACGTCGCTTTCGTGGATGCCGCGATGCCCGGGATGCTGCCGGTCATCAACGAATTCTGCGTTGAACAGGCGGTGCGCACCGGCCTTGGCCTGAAAGCACAGATCAATCTGACCTCGGCCTTCGACCGGAAGAACTATTTCTACCCCGACCTGCCGCAGGGCTACCAGATCAGCCAACTTTACCACCCGATCGTGGGTGAAGGTGAGGTGATCGTCGAGATGGGCCCCGGCATCGCCCGCCGCGTCCGCATCGAACGCATCCACCTGGAACAGGACGCGGGCAAATCGATCCATGACATGGACCCGACCCTGTCCTTCGTCGACTTCAACCGCACCGGCGTGGCGCTGATGGAGATCGTCAGCCGCCCCGACATTCGCGGCCCCGAAGAAGCCGCCGCCTATGTCACCAAACTGCGCCAGATCCTGCGCTACCTTGGCACCTGCGACGGCAACATGCAGAACGGCAACCTGCGCGCGGATGTGAACGTCAGCGTCTGCCGCCCCGGCCAGTATGAGAAATACCAGGCCACGCAGGACTTTTCCCATCTGGGAACCCGCTGCGAAATCAAGAACATGAACTCCATGCGGTTCATCCAGCTGGCCATCGACCATGAGGCCCGCCGCCAGATCGCCATTCTGGAGGATGGCGGTTCTATCATGCAGGAAACCCGCCTCTACGACCCTGACCGCAACGAAACCCGCTCCATGCGGTCCAAGGAAGAGGCGCATGATTACCGCTACTTCCCCGACCCCGACCTTCTCCCGCTGGAGATTGAACAGGCCTGGGTCGGCAACATTGCCGCGACCATGCCCGAACTCCCCGATGCCAAGAAGGCCCGCTTCATGGCCGATTTCGGCCTGACCGACTATGACGCCAACGTCCTGACCGCCGACCTCGATTCCTCCAGTTACTTTGAGGCTGTGGCCCAGGGCCGTGAAGGCAAGACAGCGGCGAACTGGGTCATCAACGAACTCTTCGGCCGCCTGAACAAGCAAGGCTTGACGATTGCCGAAACCCCGGTGTCCTCAGCCCAGCTTGGCGGTGTGCTTGACCTGATCGGCAATGGCACCATTAGCGGCAAAATGGCCAAGGACCTGTTCGAGATCCTCTGGACCGAAGGCGGCGACCCGGTTGAGGTCGCCAAGGCCAGGGGCATGCAGCAGGTCACCGACACGGGTGAGATTGAGGCCGCCCTTGACGCGCTGATCGCGGCCAACCCCGATCAGGTCGAAAAGGCCAAGGTCAACGCCAAACTCGCGGGCTGGTTCACCGGTCAGGTTCTGAAGGCCACCGGCGGCAAGGCCAATCCGGCCACTGTCAACGCGCTGGTGGCACAGAAACTCGGCCTCTGACCACAAACCCTAGGCGCGGGGTCTGGCCCGTTGTGCCACATCCTGCGCCTGTTGCGCATGAAGCGCGGTCTTGCCGAAAAAGCCTTATGTGATTTGCGGTTACGGGCAGAATCTCTTATGTCTAGCCCGAACCAGGCGGGAGCAACCCGATGCAGCGTTTTGAATACAAGGTCATTCCAGCCCCCAAACGGGGCGAAAAGGCCCGGGGGGTGAAAACCACCGAAGACCGCTTTGCCTATGCGCTGACCCTCCTCATGAACGACCTCGGGGCCGAAGGTTGGGACTATGTCCGCGCCGATGCGCTGCCCTGTGAGGAACGCACCGGTTTTACCGGGGTGAAAACCACGTTCCAGAACGTGCTGGTGTTCCGCCGGGTGCTGGCCTCGGCCGAAGACCGCCCGGCGACACGGCTCTTGCTAAGCGAAGCCCCCGCACCGGCCCCCCGGCTTGGCCCGCAGAAGCGCCGGTTCCGGCTGGTGTCCCCACG
The DNA here is from genome assembly GCA_012036325.1 of Paracoccaceae bacterium. GTDB lineage: Bacteria > Pseudomonadota > Alphaproteobacteria > Rhodobacterales > Rhodobacteraceae > Tabrizicola. The sequence continues at coordinate 15,593 of JAAUPC010000014.1, read as the reverse complement.
GTTGGCCCGGCCAAGCCCGACCTCGCCGCCGAATAGTCAGCCCGCCGCGCGCAAAGCGCCCGGCAACGCCTCGGCCAGGATATCCAGGGCCGCGTCATCGCCAAGGCTGATGCGAATGCAGCGGTCCAAGGGCGCGACACCCGGCATCCGGATGAAGACCCCCGCCTGACCCAAAGCCGCCAGCACCTTGCGCGCATAGTCCCCGTCGCGCCCGCAATCGATGGTCACGAAGTTCGTCGCCGATGGCAGCGCCCTGAAGCCGTTGGCCGTGGCAATCTCCCCCAGCCGCGCCCGCGCCGCAATCGTGCGCCCCTGCACGTCGGCAAGCCACTCTTGATCCGCCAACGCCGCCAGCGCCCCGGCTTGTGAGACCCGCCCCATCCCGAAATGATCGCGCACCTTGTCAAAGGCCAGCGCAAGGTCCGGGTTGGTGATCGCATAGCCCACCCGCGCCCCCGCCAGCCCATAGCCTTTTGAAAATGTCCGCATCCGGATCACCTGCGGATGATCTGCCGGGATGACCGGCACCGTGCGAGCCGGGGCGAGGTCGGCATAGGCCTCATCCAGGATCAGGAGGGTGTCATGCGGCAGGTTCGCCACGAAATCCTCGATCACGGGGGCAGGGTGGTGGCTGCCCATCGGATTGTCGGGGTTCGCCAGATACATCAGCCGCGCGCCGGTCGTACGGGCCGCGTCCAGAAGCCCCGCCACATCCTCATGATCGCCCTTGTAAGGCACGCGGGTCAGGTTGCCGCCAAAGCCCTGCACATGAAAGTTGAACGTGGGGTAGGCGCCAAGGCTGGTCACAACCGGCGTCCCGGCCTCCAGCGTCAACCGGCAGATCAGGCCCAGAAGCCCGTCAATCCCCGGCCCCACCGCCACATGCGCAGGTGTCACGCCATGATGCCGCGCCAGCGCCTGTTTCAGGTCGTGGTTTTCCGGGTCGCCATACATCCAGGCATCCCCTGCCGCCGCCTGCATCGCGGCGATGGCCTTGGGCGAGGGGCCGAAAAGGCTTTCATTCGCGCCCAACCGCGCGCGGAAAGGGATGCCGCTCCGCCGCTCCAGCGCCTCAGGCCCGGTGAACGGGACGGTGGAGGGCAGGGCGGCGGTGTGGGGGGTGAGGAAGCGGGACATGATTGTCAGACTATCCGCGAAGCCGGGACTGTCGCAAGCCAAGGAAAGCCGGTGCTGCCACGTCTCAAGTATTGATAGGGGCAATCGGTCCCGGTCTTTGCAAGAGGGTCCTATGTTGCGCGTTGCTATCCTGATGTTCTGTCTGTCCTTGTCCCCGGCTTTCGCGGTCGAAGTCACCCTGCCCGCCGGAAAGGAAGTGCCCCTGCCCGGCACCGATATCACTGTTCGTCTGACGGGCGTGAGAGATGTGCGCTGCCCTTCCGGGGGGGACGGCGAATGGGTGGTTCTTTGCCTCTGGGAGGGTGAGGTCCACCTGACGCTTGCCTTGACCGACGCTGCGGGGCAGAGCGCGGAAATCCTGCTTTGCAACATCTGTGACAATGCCACGCATCAGGCTGTGGCTTTGGGCCAGCACATCACTTTCATCCGGCTGGAGCCGGGGCGTAACGTGCTGGACCGTCTGGATCGTCCCGTGCTTCTGTCAGACTACTGGGTGCTTTTGCGCGTCCGCCCCGAATAGGCCGCCCGGACTAGCCGAGGTCGGCCAGCCGGTTCAGGGCCTCCTTGATCTTGGCCGCCTCTTCTTGCCGCGCTTCCAGGTTCGACTGCGCCTCCATCACCACATCTTCCGGCGCCGACTTGGCGAAGTTCGGGTTGTCCAGCCGCCCCTTCAGCCCGCCGATTTCCTTGCCCAGCTTGTCGAGCGCCTTTTGCAGGCGGGTCTTCTCCTCGGCAATGTCAATCAGCCCCTGCAGCGGGATCGCGAAGGCCGCCCCCTCCGCCGCCACCGCGATGCTGCCCTTCGGGGCCGGGCCTTCGGTCACACTGTCCACCCGGGCCAGCCGCTTGATCAGGGCTTCGTTCCGGGCAAAGGCCTGCCGCGCCTCATCCGTCAGGCTGGTCGCCACCAGATCGGCTTTGAGGCCCACAGGGACATGAACCTGAGCGCGGGCACTGCGGATGTCGTCGATCAGGGTGGTGACAAAGGTCATCTCGCGTTCCGCGTCGCGGTCGATGAGGCTTTGCGGCAGGTCAGGCCAGTCGGTGTGGACGAGAAGCTTCTCGCGCGTGCCGGTCGTGCCCCACAGCTCTTCGGTGATGAAAGGCATGAAGGGGTGGAGAAGGATCATCGACTGGTCGAGGACCCAGGCCATGGTCTGGCGGGTTTCAGCGGCGTCGGGGCCGTCGAAGAGGGGCTTGGCAAATTCGACATACCAGTCGCAGACCTTGCCCCAGACGAACTTGTAAAGGGCATCGGCGGCGGTGTCGAAGCGGAACGCCTCCAGCGCCTCATTCACCTCGACCAGGGTGCGGGCGGTCTCACCAATGATCCATTTGTTCGCGGTCGCCTTGGGCGAGGGGGCAGGGCCGGTCGCATGCCCCTCCCACACCCCGTTCATCTCGGCAAAGCGGCAGGCGTTCCAGAGCTTGGTGCCGAAGTTCCGGTAGCCCGCGATGCGCTGGGTATCCAGTTTCAGCACCCCGCCAAGGCTGGCCATCGCCGCATTGGCAAACCGCAGCGCGTCGGCGCCGTATTCGTCGATGATCTCCAGCGGGTCGATGACGTTGCCCAAGCTTTTGGACATCTTCTTGCCTTTGGCGTCGCGGACCAGGCCGTGCAGGTAGACGGTGTGGAACGGAATGTCATCCACCACGGCCAGCTGCATCATCATCATCCGGGCGACCCAGAAAAAGAGGATGTCCTGCCCAGTCACGAGGACCGAAGTGGGGAAGTATTTCTGGAGCTCCGGCGTGGGTTCCGGCCACCCAAGCGTGCCGATCGGCCAGAGGCCGGAGGAGAACCAGGTGTCGAGGACGTCGGGGTCGCGGTTGAGCGTTATGGTTTCGAAAGGGTCGCCGATGTTGATGTAGTACAGGTCGTGCCAGTCTGGTCGCGTCACAACGCGTAGCGGTTTTGCGAAGATCCGTTCAACGTCGTAGTATTTCTTGGCTTGCTCGACTGCTTCCTCTGGCGTTGCCGCGCAAAACGCGACGAGGTGCGACTTGTCCTGAATATACAGGGTCAAATCGGGACAGAACGAAGGATGTTCTGCCAGATCAACACCTTCCAGCTCAAGCCTGTCGGCTTTGCGGCGTGCCAAGGCTTCATTGGACGGCCCATACCAAACCGGAATCTGGTGCCCCCACCAAAGCTGGCGGCTGATGCACCAGGGTTCGATGTTCTCCAGCCAGTGGTAATAGGTCTTCTCTCCGCTCGGCGGGATGATCTTCGTGCGGCCCGTCCGCACCGCCTCCAGCGCCGGTTCCACGATCTTCGCGGTGTCGACGAACCACTGGTCGGTCAGCATCGGCTCGATCACCACTTTCGACCGGTCGCCGAAGGGCTGCATGATCGGCTTCGACTCGACATAGGGCACCAGCTCCAGGTGCTCGGCCCCGGTTTCCTTGTCGACGGATTTCTTCAGCGTGGTGACCGCCAGCCCCTCCGCCGTGATCGCCTCGACCACGCGTTTGCGGGCCTCATACCGGTCCAGCCCGCGCAGGTCGTCGGGGACGAGGTTCAGGGCGTCGATCTCGGATTCCGAGAGGGTGAAGGGCTGCTCGGCGATGCCGGGGGTGGCGTAGCCCTTGGCCACCAGCCAGGCGCGGGACATTTGGCCTGCGATCTTGGCTGCCTCGGCATAGGGCGCACCGTCCGCCCGCATCTGGGCGCGGGTGTCCAGCAGGCGGTAGCAGGGGATGTCGCCGCGCTTGGCGACGGCGTAGTCGTTGAAGTCATGCGCGCCGGTGATCTTGACCGCACCGGAGCCGAATGTGGGGTCGGGATATTCGTCGGTGATGATCGGGATCAGGCGGCGGTGTTCCGCCGGACCCACCGGAATTTCACATAGTTTCCCGACGATTGGCGCGTAACGTTCATCTGATGGATGAACTGCAACCGCGCCGTCGCCCAGCATCGTCTCGGGCCGCGTCGTGGCGATGGAGATGTAGTCCCGGGTCTCCCGCAGGGTGACACGGCCTTCGGCGTCCTTCTCGATGTATTCGTAGGTTTCCCCGCCCGCGAGGGGGTATTTGAAGTGCCACATATGGCCGGGGACTTCGGTATTCTCGACCTCAAGGTCGGAGATCGCGGTCTCGAAATGCGGGTCCCAGTTCACCAGCCGCTTGCCGCGATAGATCAGGCCCTTGTTGTAGAGATCGACGAAGACCTTGATGGCGGCGTCGTGGAAGTTGCCCTCCTCGCCCGCCGGTGCCCCCGGCGCGCCCGACATCGTGAACGCCTCGCGGTCCCAGTCGCAACTCGCCCCCAGCCGTTGCAACTGCCCGATGATCGTGCCGCGCGACTTCTGCTTCTGCTCCCAGACTTTGAGCGTAAATGCCTCACGCCCCATCTCACGCCGACCGACATTTCCGGCTTTCGCCATCTCGCGTTCGGTCACCATCTGGGTCGCGATCCCGGCGTGGTCGGTGCCGGGCTGCCAGAGGGTGTCATCGCCCCGCATCCGGTGCCAGCGCGTCAGGATGTCCTGCAGCGTGTTGTTGAAGGCGTGGCCCATGTGCAAGGAACCCGTCACGTTCGGCGGCGGGATCATCACCGAAAACGCCGGATGCCCCGGCTTGGCATTGGCCCCGGCGGCAAAGGCCTTCTGGTCAAGCCACAGCTTGGAAATCCGGGCCTCAGCCTCGGCTGCGTTGAAGGTCTTTTCCATCGGCATCTTGGGCGTCCCCTGCTTCACGCGCGGTGTGTAGCGCGGGGGACGCCCAAGGAAAAGCCTTCACCCGAGGAAAGGCAGGAAGGGGCGGCCTTGCAGGGCCTGGACAAAGGTGAAGATCACCAGCGCGGCGAAAAGCCCGGCTGCGCTCCAGACAAGGCGGGTGGCTTGCGCCGGGGCCAGCCAGACCGCCAGCAGCCCCGCCACCGGCACGAAATGCAGCGCGTGGGTCGCGAGGAAATGCGCGACCCGCAAGTCACCGGTATCGCGCGACCAGCCCATCACCCACAACTCCCGCGTGGAGGTGCCGACGAAATGGGTGCCGTTGCCGGACAGGTAGCCCGCGACCGGCAAGGTCAGCGCAAAGGTCAGGACCAGCCCCAGGGCGATGGACAATTGCAGCGCAGGCGGCAGGCCGGTGGCCGGATTGCGCCAGATCAGGATGCCCATGACCAGGCTGGCGGAGGTCAGGAGCGTCGCGAAGGCCCCCATCAGCGGATAGACGGCGGCGAAGAGCGGCACCTCGGTGTTGAAATGCGAAGCGGTGTTCTGCATCGCGGCGGCGGACAGCCAGACCACTTCGGCCACAATCGCGAAGACCACGGCAGCGGTGAACCAGCGCCAGGGGCGGCCCTTCCGGGTGCCCTCCGGCAGGTAGCGGGCGAAGAAGGCGAGGGTGATGGTGTAAAGGCCAAGCGCATAGTGGAACTTCAGCGGCTTCATCCAGGGGCTTTCCCCTTGGAATACCCGCAGGTCCAACGCCATGGCGGCGTAAAGCGGGATCAGGCCAAGCGCCAGCAGGATCGCCAGAACGGTGAAAGCCGGGGCATCGCTGGCCATGCGACGAAGGTCGGGCAGGGTGGCATAGGGGGTGGCAAGGGACAGGGTCATGCGGTGGCTTTCGTCATGCGGGCCCGGGCGGCAAAGGCTGCGCGCAGGGCGGTGAAGAAAAGGAACCCGGCCGGGCCGAACAGAAAGGTCAGCACAAGGCAAGGCAGGATGAGAAGGTGATGGATCCGCTCGGCCCGGGCGGTCCGGGTGATCCAGGCCCCGACAAACAGGTCAAAGGCCAGATAGTGAACCCAGCCCGCAAGGGCCACGGCGGGGTGGGTAAAAAGCGCCATCACATTGGCCAGGCTGTCAAAACCGCCAGGCGCATCGCTCCAATGCACCAGGATCAAGGCAGTATAGGCCACGGATAGCAGCGCCGGAATGGCCAGCGCCGCGACCGCGTTGGCAAGGCGCGGGGCCAGTGGTGCCAAAGCCAGCGCCAGCCAGCCCAGCATGGCAAGCGGTCCGGTCAACTGGAACAGTGAATGGGGGTCGGTCAGCATGGGTGCCTCTTATCTTGACAGTGTCAGGATACGGATCGCCCGAGGCCTGTCAAGAAAATTTTGACAGTGGAAAGATGGATTGATATCTAAAGCGAATGACGCAGGACACGCCGCACCTTCGCCCGAAGCCAGAAGCCGCACCTGACACGCGCCCCTATCACCACGGTGACCTGCGCGCGGCCCTGCTTGTAGCGGCCGAGGATGAGCTTGCAGACCGAGGGATGGAGGGGTTCTCGCTGCGATCCGTTGCCAAGCGCGCAGGGGTCAGCCACGCCGCCCCGGCGCATCACTTCGGCGATGCCAAGGGCCTGCTTACGGCGCTTGCGGCCGAGGGCTTTCGCCAGTTCCTTGCCGCACAAGCCGCGCGAGAGGCGGTGGCAGCGCCGGACCCGGCCTCACAGCTTGTGGCGGCGGGCCTCGGCTACATCGACTTTGCTCTCTCGCGCCCCACACTATTCCGGCTTTTGTGGCAGTCCGAACGGCCGGACTTTTCTAACCCTGACCTCGGGCAGGCGGCTCGGGCGGCCTATTCGCATCTGGTCGACCAGGTCACCGAAGCCGGTGGCGGCAACACAGCGGACGAAGCGGCGGTCTGGGCCATCGCGCATGGGTTGGCAGATCTTCTGGCCGCCGGGCGGATGATGTCGGTTGGGTCACTCCCTGCCGAGGCGCGCGACGCGATGCTGGTCACGATCATCCGGCGCGCCTTGCCAGCGCCCTAAACCGCCCGGTCGATCTTCGTGCTCAGGTGGATCAGGCTTTCCGACGCCCTGACCCCGGTCATCGCACCAATCTGGTCCAGCACCTGATCCAGCACCTGGGTGTTCGGGCAGGCGACCTGCAACAGGAAATCGAACCGGCCCGAGGTGGTGAAGACCCGCTCCACCTCGGCGATTGATCGCAGGCGGGTCAGGACGGCGGCCTGCGCGCGCGGCTCGATCGTCAAAAGGACCGATGCCCGCAGCCGCCCTTCCCGCGCGCCTTCGCCCAGTTTCAGGGTGTAGCCCGCGATGATGCCGCTGGTCTCCAACCGTTCCAGCCGGGCCTGGACTGTGGACCGCGCGACCTTCAAGCGCCGCGCGAGCGTGGCCACCGACATCCGCGCATCGGCCCCCAGCAGCCCCAAAATGTTGCGATCCAACTCATCCATTCAATCTGCCATCCTTTTCGTCATTATAACGACGTTTCGCAGCAAATATACAGTTTTGTTCGGTGAGTTTGTACATCATATGCGTCATCCTCCACTGCAGGAAAAGGGCGGCTCATACGCACCTGGCCTGGTTTACTTGAAACCACGCTGGTGCCCGATCCCAAAGGCTTGCAGGGAAGGGCGAAGCGTCTTCATTGGCCGAAAGGATCACGCCGATGGGACTCTCGAAAACGATCTGGACGAACCCCACTGAATACCTTCGCCATCAGCAGCCGGAAAATCCGGTGCTGTTCTTTGCGCCCTCGGCCGCCCAGGCCGCCGCGCGTCGGTTCATCGATGGCTTTCCCGGCATGGTCACCTATGCGGTCAAGTCAAACCCGGGCGAAGCGATGGTCGAAAACCTGGCCGCAGCGGGCATCCGTGGCTATGACTGCGCCTCACCGTTCGAGATTGACCTGATCCGTCGCCTCGCCCCCGATGCGGCCATTCATTACAACAACCCGGTACGTGCCAAGCATGAGATTGCCCATGCCGTCGCCCGGGGCGTGAAGTCCTACAGTGTTGATTCGAAATCCGAACTCGCCAAGCTGATCGCCATGGTCCCGGTGGACGGCACCGAAATCTCGGTCCGCTACAAGCTGCCGGTGGCCGGTGCCGCCTACAATTTCGGGGCAAAATTTGGCGCCACGGTCGAACTGGCTGTGGACTTGCTGCGCGACGTGGCGGCGGCGGGCTATATCCCCTCGCTGACCTTCCACCCCGGCACGCAATGCACCGATCCCACGCGTGGGAGGCTTATATCCGCGAAGGTGCCAACATCGCGCGCGATGCAGGCGTGACCATCGCCCGGCTGAACGTGGGCGGCGGCTTCCCGAACCACCGGATGCACGCGATTGTCCCGCAGATCGAGGACACCTTCGCCCTGATCGACCGTGTCACGACCGAGGCGTTTGGCGACAACCGCCCGCTTCTGGTCTGCGAACCGGGCCGCGCCCTTTGCGGTGATGCCTTCGCGCTTGCTGCCCGCGTCAAGGCGCTGCGCGACGGAACCCATGTGTTCCTGAACGATGGCGTCTACGGCACCCTGACCGAACTGCCGATGATCGGCGTGATCGACCGGATCGAGGTTCTGGCCGCCGATGGCACCAAGCGCACCGGCGACGCGCAACCGCGCATCGTCTTCGGCCCGACCTGCGATTCGGTTGATCGTCTGCCGGGGGAAATCCCGCTCGCCTCGGACATGGAGGAAGGTGATTTCGTGATCTGGCAGGGGATGGGGTCTTACTCCACCGTCACCAACACCCGTTTCAACGGCTTTGGTGAGCTGCAGATGGCCACGGTTCTGGGCCTGAAGCTTTAACTCCTGACCATCGCGAAGAAACCCAAGCGCCCGGCTGGACAATCTCCGCCGGGCGCTATGCTGTTGCACGAGGTGTCTTGGGGGACGTAACGGGATGGAACAGCTGCGATTCGGTATGGCCCAACCGCTGAAACGGCGGGAGGATGTCCGCTTCCTGACCGGGACCGGCCGCTACGTGGCAGACCTCGTGCCACAAGGGGCATTGTGGGCAGCCTTCCTCCGCTCGGACATGCGCATGGCCAGATCATAGGTCTGGACGCCTCAGCAGCGCGGGCGATGCCCGGCGTGCATCTGGTGCTGACGGCAGATGATTTGCTGGCCGCTGGTGTCATTCTGGGCATGAAGGGTGAACGGATTGACGCCGTCGGTGGCCTTGGTGCGGGGCCGGAACGCCCGGTGCTGGCGCGCGACCGGGTGCGGTTCGTGGGCGAAGCCATCGCCATGGTCGTGGCCGACAGCCCTGAAGCGGCTAAAGATGCGGCTGAGGCGATTTCCTTCGATATCAACGCACTCGCCCCCGCTCTTCACCTGAAACCTCAAGAGCCGAACCTGCATCTTGATGCCCCCCTGAACCGCGCCTTTGACTTCGCCTTTGGCGATCAGGCGCAAACGGATGCCGCCCTCGCCGCTGCCACCCACCGCGTTTCGGTTGAGGTGGTCCACAACCGCGTGACCGCCGCCCCAATGGAACCCCGCGCGGCCTATGCCGAATGGGACGGAGACCGCCTTCATCTCTGCGTCAACGGCCAAGGCGTCTGGACCCAGCGCAACGAACTTTCCCGGATGCTGGGCCTGCCCCGCGACCGGGTGCGCGTGACCAACCCAGATGTCGGCGGTGGCTTCGGGATGAAGGCAATGACCTACCCCGAATATGTTGTTCTGTCACACGCCGCCCGTACCCTTGGCCGCCCGGTCGCCTGGGTCTCGACCCGGTCCGAGGCGATGCTGACCGACAATGCCGGTCGCGATCTTGTGGCCACGGCGACGCTTGGCTTTGACGCCGACCACCGGATCACCGCCTACAAGGTGGATCTCGTGACCAACCTTGGCGCCTATAACTCGCAATTCGGGCAGGCGATCCAGACGGAGCTTTTCGTCAAGGTCCTGACCGGGGTCTACAAGGTGCCGGTCGCGTCCCTGACGGCGCTTGGGGTCTATACCAACGCCACCCCGATTGATGCCTACCGCGGGGCCGGGCGGCCCGAGGCGATACTCACCGTCGAACGCGCGATGGACGAAGCGGCGCGGCAGCTGGGCGTGGACCCGGTCGCCCTGCGCCTGAAAAACGTGATCCGCGACTTCCCCCACCTGACGCTGGAAGGCGAAGAGATTGACGGCGGTGACTTCGCGGGCCTTCTGGCCACCGTCGCCCCCCGCGCGGCGGGATATGACGACCGCCACGCCGCCAGCCGCGCCAAGGGCAAGCTGCGCGGCATCGGCGTCGCGGCTTATATCGAGGCGATCCTGGGCGACAGCAACGAAATCGCCCGGCTGGTCCTGGAGGTGGATGGCGGGGCTACCCTCTATGTCGGCACCCAGTCGAACGGGCAGGGCCATGAAAGCGTCTATTCCCGCATGGTGGCTGACAGCACCGGCATCCCGCAGGACATGGTTCGTATCGTTGAAGGCGACAGTGACCGGATTGCCCGGGGCGGGGGGACTGGCGGCTCTCGGTCCGTGACGGTGCAAGGCACGGCCACGCGGGCGACGGTGGGGGCGATTGTCGCGGGGTTCGAAGCGTTTCTGGCCGAAGAATGGGGCGCGGAGGGGGTGGAGTTCAAAGATAACCGCTTTGGCGCGCCCGGCACCAACCTGCGCCTCACCTTGCCCGAGGCTGCAGCCCTGGCCCGGGCCAAGGGCCGGATGGACCTGATCGACCGCAGCGAAAAGATCACCCTTGATGGCCGGTCCTTCCCCAATGGCGTCCATCTTTGTGAGGTGGAGATTGACCCCGAAACCGGCGGCCTGGTGTTAGACCGCTATTCCGTGGTTGACGACTTCGGGGTGCTCGTCGCGCCAAATCTCGTGGAGGGGCAAGTGCATGGCGGGATCGCGCAAGGGTTCGGCCAGGCGGTCACCGAATGGCTGGTGCAGGACGACGACGGCCAGGTTCTGACCGGCAGCTTCATGGATTACGGCATGCCGCGGGCCAGCGACCTGCCGATGTTCGGCTTTGCCGAGCAGGGGGTGCCCACAAGGACCAACCCTCTTGGCATGAAGGGCTGTGGCGAGGCGGGGACGGTGGGGGCGCTCGGGGCGATTTCTAACGCCGTGCGGGATGCGCTCGCCCCGGTGGGGGTCACCCGGGTGGACATGCCCTTTACCCCGAACCGGATATGGAACTGGATTGAGGACGCTCGGGCCAAGGCCTGACGCTTTCGGGGCACCGTTTTTGCCCCCTTCTGGCTTGCTCTTTTTCCAAATGCTCTCCGGGGGTGCGGGGGTGGAAACCCCCGCTTTTTTACCGGGGAAAGCCATGCGACACGTGACCCTTGCCGCCACCCAGTTTGCCTGCAGCTGGGACCTGCCCGCCAATGCCAACCGGGCCGAGGCGCTGGTCCGCCAAGCCGCCGCGCAAGGGGCGAACATCGTCCTGATCCAGGAACTCTTCGCGGCGCCCTATTTCTGCATCGAACAACACCCCCGCTACTTTGACCTGGCCCAGCCGCTGGAGGGCCACCCGCTGGTCGCCCGGCTTGCAGCGCTGGCGAAGGAGTTGGGTTTGGTCTTGCCCGTCAGCTTTTTTGAACGCAGCGGCCCGGCTTTCTTCAACTCCATCGCCATGGTGGATGCCGATGGGCGCGTGCTGGGGGTCTACCGCAAAAGCCACATTCCGCAGGGGCCGGGCTATGAGGAGAAATACTACTTCTCGCCCGGCGATACCGGCTTTCGGGTCTGGGACACCGCCTTTGGCAAGATCGGCGTGGGCATTTGCTGGGACCAGTGGTTCCCGGAATGCGCGCGGGCAATGGCGCTGATGGGGGCGGAGATGCTGCTTTATCCGACCGCGATCGGGTCTGAACCGCCCGCGCCCGGCTATGACAGCCAGCCGCATTGGGAAATGGTGATGCGCGGCCATGCGGCGGCGAACATCCTGCCGGTGGTCGCCTCAAACCGATTCGGGGTTGAGGTGGCACCTGAAGGGCGCGAGGTGACCTTCTACGGCTCCAGCTTCATTGCGGACCATACCGGGCAGCTTCTGGCCAAGGCCGGGCGCGATCAGGAGGAGGTGCTGATCCATGCGGTCGATCTGGACGCCATCGCCGCCCTGCGCGCCAGTTGGGGCCTTTTCCGTGACCGACGGGTAGACCTTTATGCCGCGATCAACACATTGGGCGGCCGGTGACCTCCAAGAATTTTCTGGGAAAATTCTTGGAGTCCCGCCTGGGTTTGACCGGTGGGATGGGCCGTACTGCCCATCTTCGGGGTCAACGGTGGCGCAGGTCGATGTAGTCGCGCGATGTCGGGCCGACATAAAGCTGGCGCGGCCGACCGATCTTCTGGGTCGGGTCGGCGATCATCTCTTTCCACTGGCTGATCCAGCCCACGGTGCGGGAAATCGCGAAGATCGGGGTGAACATGGCGGTGGGGAAGCCCATCGCCTCAAGGATGATGCCCGAGTAGAAATCGACGTTCGGGTACAGCTTCTTCGAGATGAAGTAGTCATCTTCCAGCGCGATCCGCTCCAGCTCCTTGGCGACCTGGAGGAGGGGGTTGTTTTCGACGCCAAGAAGGCCAAGCACCTCATCGGCGGATTCCTTCATCACCCTGGCGCGCGGGTCGAAATTCTTGTAGACCCGGTGGCCGAAGCCCATCAGCTTGACGCCCGAGGATTTGTCCTTGGCCTTGGCGATGAATTCCGGGATGCGGTCGACGGTGCCGATTTCGCGCAGCTGTTCCAGTGCGGCCTGGTTCGCCCCGCCATGCGCTGGGCCCCAAAGGCAGGCAATGCCAGCCGCGATGCAGGCAAACGGGTTCGCGCCCGAAGACCCGGCCAGACGCACCGTCGAGGTCGAGGCGTTCTGTTCGTGGTCAGCGTGGAGCATCATGATCCGGTCCATCGCCTTTTCCAGCACGGGCGAGACGACGTACTCTTCCGCCGGGACGGCAAAGCACATGTTCAGGAAGTTGCCGGCGTAGCTAAGGCTGTTCTTCGGATAAACGAAGGGCTGACCGACCGAATATTTATAGGCCATCGCGGCGATGGTCGGCAGCTTCGCGATCATGCGGATCGCGGCCACCTCACGCTGCCAGGGATCGTTGATGTCCGTGCTGTCGTGGTAGAAGGCAGCCATTGCGCCAACCACGCCGACCATGGTGGCCATCGGGTGCGCGTCCCGGCGGAAACCCCGGAAGAAGTAGTGCATCTGTTCATGCACCATGGTGTGGTTGGTCACCCGGTGGGTGAAGTCAGCCAGTTGGGCCGCCGTCGGCAATTCGCCGTAAAGGAGGAGGTAGCACACCTCAAGATGGGTGGATTTCTCGGCCAGTTGTTCGATCGGGTAGCCGCGATAGAGTAGCTCACCCTTGTCGCCATCGATATAGGTGATGGCGCTTTCGCAGGCGGCGGTCGAGGTGAAGCCGGGATCATAGGTGAAGACATCCGCCTCACCATAAAGCTTGCGGATATCGAGCACATCGGGCCCGAGCGTGGGTGAATGCACGGGCAGGTCGTAGGTTTTCCCGTTCAGGCTTAGCTTGGCGCTTGTGTCCGACATCTTGTCTTCCCCGGTATGGCGGGCCGACCCTGGCAGGGGGGCCTCTGGCTATCCTGCACCCCGGCGGGGGCAGCTTCAAGACCGGGGGGCGCGGGCTTACGCCACGGCGTCCGCCAGTCTTGCAATGGTTTCCTCACGACCGATGACTAGCATCATGTCGTAAACCGAAGGTGTCACTGTCCGGCCCGCGATTGCGGCCCTGAGAGGTGCTGCAAGCTTGCCGAAACCGATGCCATACGCGGTGGCGGCCTCGGTCAGGACAGGTTCCAGCGCCTCTTTCGTCCAGCTAGCATTTTGCAGCTGCGGCGTCAACGATTTCAGTATACCACGGGATACCGCATCAAGCGCCTCGGCGGCCTTTGCGTCCGGAACGATGGGGCGCTGGATCATCAGGAATGACGCCTTATCAAGCAGTTCGGGGAAGGTCTTCGCAGACTTTTTCAAGAAAGGCAGCGCTTGTGCCATCAGGTCAGCTTGCAACGCGGTCAGCGCGGGGTGCCCGGCTGCACCAAGGTAGGCGGCCAATTCATGCAGCAGTGCAGCATCATCGGCCATCGCCATATGGTGGCCGCAGGTGTTTTCCAGCTTCTTGAAGTCAAGCCGGGCGGGGGCACGGCCGATTCCCTCAAGGTCGAACATCTGCAGCGCTTCGGCGGTGGAGAAGATCTCGGCGTCGCCATGCGCCCAGCCAAGCCGGGTGAGGTAGTTGCGCATGCCCGCCGCCGGGTAGCCCATCGCCTGGTATTCCTCGACCCCGGTCGCGCCGTGGCGTTTCGACAGCTTCTTGCCATCCGGCCCGTGGATCAGTGGGATATGCGCCCAGGTTGGCACCTCCCAGCCCATCGCGTCATAGACCATCTGCTGGCGTGCGGCGTTGTTCAGGTGGTCGTCGCCCCGAATGACATGGGTCACCCCCATGTCATGGTCATCGACCACGACGGCCAGCATATAGACGGGCGTTCCGTCCGAGCGCAGGACGATCATGTCGTCAAGCGTCGCGTTCTGGATCACCACACGGCCTTGGACCTTGTCGTCGATCACCGTCTCGCCGGTGCGCGGGGCCTTCATGCGGATGGCGAAGGGCGCATTGGGAAAGGTCGCTGGATCGGCGTCGCGCCAGGGGCTTTGGAACACGGCATAACTCGCCCCTGCCGCCTCTTGCGCGGCCCGATAAATTGCGATTTCTTCCTGCGTGGAGAAACACTTGTAGGCCGTTCCTCGCGCAAGCATCTCATGCGCTACGGCGGCGTGGCGGCCCTTGCGTTCGAACTGGCTGATCGCCTCGCCGTCCCAGTCAAGACCCAGCCATGTGAGGCCCCGCAGGATGGCGGCGGTGGCTTCCGGGGTTGACCGCTCCCGGTCCGTATCCTCGATCCGCAACAGGAACTTGCCGCCCCGACCCCGCGAGTAAAGCCAGTTGAACAGCGCCGTCCGACCGCCGCCGATATGCAGATACCCGGTGGGCGAGGGCGCGAAGCGGGTAACAACAGGGCGGGGCGCGTTCATCTGGCGTTAACCTTTCGGAAACCATGGGGGCCTAGGCTTGGGCTTGGTCTTAGGCAATCACGGGGGCAAGGACAAGGTGGCGGCCGTTCAGGCAGGCATCCGGCTGATCCTGTGGCCGCTTCTGGCGCTGCAGGCAGCGCGGGGAACGCTGTTTCCCTGGCTGGCGGTCGTGATGGGCTGCGGCGTGGCGATCTGGTTTTCCGTGCCGCAGGAACCTGCGCTTGGCAGCTATGTGCTTGCCGGTCTGGCAATCATCACCGGGTCGGCCCTTGGCCTGCGGGGACCGGACCTAGCCCGCCCCCTGGCCTTTGCCGCGGCGGCGCTGCCGCAGGCGCGTGCCGGCACGATCCGCATGCTGGCGGTGTCGAGCGGCACGCGCGCGCGTCCGAGCAATAGGGCCTCGGTGCGACGGATGCCCAGCGTGTTTACCGGCGCGTCCACGGGCCCGAACCTGATCGCGTCGGGCGTGTGGAACTTGTCCAGCTCAATGCCCTGGCCATCGGGAGTCCGCATCATCGCGAGGGTGGCCCGGACATCCTTGAGCCCGATCAGGCTCCCGACCAAAGAGATAGCGTTTCGGATCAACCGAGGCTGATCGACCCGATTCGTTCAGAGATTCTACTCCACCTCAAGATCCGAGTCGCCAGGGCAGACCCATTCCTGCCCGATGGTAAATTTTTGTTGAATGTAACCTCTCTTCCATGAATCTAACCT
>JAAUPC010000393.1 GCA_012036325.1 Paracoccaceae bacterium | reverse complement strand
TGCGCGCCGCCCTTCTGGCCGAGGCGTCGGGTGCCGACGGCATCACCGCCCACCTGCGCGAAGACCGCCGCCACATCCGCGATGCGGATATCGAGGCGCTGATGGCCGGGATCAGCATTCCCCTGAACTTTGAATGTGCCGCGACGGCGGAAATGCAGACAATCGCCCTGCGGCATCGGCCGCATGCCGTCTGCCTTGTGCCTGAAAAGCGGGAAGAGCGGACAACCGAAGGCGGCCTTGACGTAGCGGGCGACCAGAACCGTCTGACCGACTACATCGCCCCCCTGCGTGAGGCGGGGGCCCGCGTCAGCATGTTCATCAGCCATGACCCCCGCCAGATCGAAGCCAGCTTTCGGATCGGCGCTGCGGTCGTGGAACTGCACACCGGGCTTTATTCGGAACTGCTGGCTGACGGTCACACGGAACTGGCCGAACGGGAACTTGCCGCCCTGCGCAAGGGTGCCGAATTCGCCGCCAGCCTTGGGCTTGAGGTGCACGCAGGCCACGGCCTGACCTATGACAACGTCGAACCCATCGCCGCCATCCCCGAGGTGAAGGAACTGAACATCGGTCATTTCCTGATTGGCGAGGCGATCTTCCGGGGTCTGGGCCCCGCGATCGAGGAAATGCGCCGCCGGATGGAGCTGGCCCGGGGCGGCGCATGATCCTTGGCATCGGCAGCGACCTTGCCAATATCGAACGGATCGAGGCGACGCTTGCCCGTTTCGGCGACCGGTTTCGCAACCGCGTCTTCACCGACCGCGAACAGCGCAAGGCCGAAGGTCGCCCCCGCGCCGTGGCCGCAACCTATGCCAAGCGCTGGGCGGCGAAAGAGGCTTGCTCAAAGGCGCTGGGCACCGGCCTTCGGATGGGGATTTCCTGGAAGGACATGGCGGTCACCAACCTGCGGTCCGGCCAGCCAGTGATGCATGTGACCGGCTGGGCCGCCGAACGCCTGCGGGCAATGACGCCCGCCGGGCATGAGGCGGTGATCCATGTCACCCTGACCGATGACCATCCTTGGGCACAGGCCTTTGTCGTGATTGAAGCGCGCCCGATCCCCCTGCCGCTTTGATCCGTTGCTTTGGCCCCCAGCCGTAACGCGCTTCCCCGGCGGTGTGCGCCGGGCGGATATCATGGTTAAGAATTCGTGATGACCACAGGGTATGATCCTTTTATTTCAATGGGTTGCAAGATTTTACCACCGTGGACACCGGGCAGGCCATAGGGCTGGCCTGACCCACCGTCATCCTGCGCTGCCTTGACTCCTTGCCCGGCTTGCCCCCAAGAAGCGCGGACAAAAGCAAAGGGCAGGCATCATGGCGAAGGACAAGACCGAAGGCGGCATCTTCGAGACGATCAAGACCGTCTTCTGGGCACTGCTGATCGCAGGGGTGTTCCGCAGCCTGTTCTTCCAGCCGTTCTGGATCCCGTCGGAATCGATGAAGGACACGCTTCTGGTCGGCGACTTCCTGTTCGTCAACAAGATGGCCTACGGCTATTCCAAGTATTCCTGCCCCTTCGCGATGTGCCCCTTCGAAGGCCGCCTTCTGGCCAGCGAACCCGAGCGCGGCGATGTCGTCGTCTTCCGCCACCCGGTCAACGGGTCGGACTTCATCAAGCGTCTGATCGGCCTTCCGGGTGACCGCATCCAGATGCAGAACGGGGTGCTTTTCATCAACGGCGTGGCCGCCCCGCAGGAACCGGCTGGCGTGTTTGAGGAAACCTATGAACCCCAGGGCCCGATGCGCAACCTGCCGCGCTGCGAAAATGGGGCAGTCGGGGCCGGGGGAAGCTGCACGAAAAGCCGCTTCATCGAAACGCTGCCCGAGGGCCAAAAGCACAACATCCTGAACATCGACGCCTCAGGTTTTGGCGATAATACCGAGGTCTTCACGGTACCCGCAGGCCACTACTTCTTCATGGGCGACAACCGCGACAACAGCCAGGACAGCCGCTACGCGCAGGCCGCCGGTGGGGTTGGCTTTGTTCCCGCCGAATACCTGATCGGACGCGCGGACCGGATCATCTTCTCCTCGGCCGGGAGCCGGATGCTGTATTTCTGGACCTGGCGGTCGGACCGCTATTTCCAGGCGGTCGAGTGAGGCTTTCAGCCGAGCTCAAGGCCTTTGAAGGCCGCCTCGGGCACAGCTTCGCCAAGCCCGACCTTTTGCTGCGGGCGGTCACCCATGCGTCCATCGGCACCGCCACACGGCCAGACAACCAGCGGCTGGAGTTTCTGGGGGATCGGGTTCTGGGTCTGGTGATGGCCGAGGCGCTGCTGACCGCCGACAGTGCCGCGCGCGAGGGTCAGCTTGCCCCCCGCTTCAACGCGCTGGTTCGCAAGGAAACCTGCGCCGCCGTCGCGCGCGAGATCGGCCTGGGTGATGTCTTGAAGCTTGGCCGATCCGAGATGTTGACCGGCGGGCGGCGAAAAGAGGCTCTACTCGGCGACGCGATGGAAGCGGTGATTGCCGCCATCCACTTGGACGCCGGGTTTGAGGCCGCCCGCGCGGTGATCCTGCGCCTCTGGGGCGGCCGGATCTCCGAGGTCGCGACCGACGCCCGCGACCCCAAGACCGCGCTGCAGGAATGGGCCCAGGCCCGCGGCATGCCGCCACCCACCTATATCGAAGCCGCCCGGAGCGGCCCTGACCACCAGCCGCTGTTCACCGTGGCTGTCCAGATCGAGACTGGCGAGACCGCCGAAGCGCAAGCCGGATCAAAACGCATCGCCGAACAGCAAGCCGCAAGGGCGCTGCTGGCGCGGCTGGAGAACAGTTTGACTTAGTAGGGCAGGTTGGGCGGCATCCGCCCCTTTTGCCGGGCATCACACCGCCAGAGTTTTTTCCGAATACCCGGCACTTCAAACTGGCGATATTTTCCGCCCGAATACTTCGGCCAATCGATCGCCATTCCCAGCTTCACCATCTCTGCAGACAAGTCGCGACCGTCGGCCAGATAGCAAGTGGCTACAGTACGGTCGTGCGACATGGCCCCTTCCAATACCGCATGCACAACTTGCCCCTTGCACAGCTTCACCAACGCCCACTTAGCGTTTTTCCCGTAAGGGTGATCCAACTCTGGTGCGTCGATCCCGGAAAGGCGAATGCTGGCGTTTCCGATGTAGATTGTATCGCCTGACCTGCCACTGTTCTTTCATCCAACTACGACCGGAGCCCGGTGGTTAATTACGCCGTTTGGCGCGGGTTGAGCAATCGCCCGGCGCGCGGAACTCTTATCGCGTGCAGCGGGACGGCGATTGCGGTGGTCAGGTGCAGGGCGAAACCTGCGGGGGTCTGGTAGCCGAGGGCCGAATGGGGCCTTGCGGTGTTGTAGTCGGTGACCCAGGCCGCGATCAGATCGCGGGCATGGGCCAAGTTG
>JAAUPC010000392.1 GCA_012036325.1 Paracoccaceae bacterium | reverse complement strand
GTTCGAACTGGTGATGCTTGCCGCCCACCGCGCGCGGGAAATTCAGTCCGGCTCGCCCATCACCATCGACCGCGACAACGACAAGAACCCCGTTGTCGCCCTGCGTGAAATTGCCGATGAAACACAGTCGGCCGAGGTTCTGCGCGAACGGATGATCGAAAGCCACCAGACCCAGATCGAGGTGGATGAGCCGGAAGAAGACCAGATGGCGCTTCTCATGGGTGGCGATATGGATCGGCCGATGGTCGATGACATGTCGGAAGAAAAGCTGCTCCGCGCCCTGATGGAAGCGCAAGGCGAACTTTAAGGGCCCCTTGCCGAAGGTGGGCCCGCCAGCGGGGCGGTGATGATCGACGTCGAAGACCTCATCGCCCTGGTTCGCAATTACAACCCGCGTTGCAATGCTGAGATGATCCGCAAGGCCTATGCCTACGGGTTCAAGATGCATGACGGCCAGATGCGCAAATCGGGTGAGCCGTATTTCACCCACCCCGTCGCCGTGGCCGCGATCCTGACCGAACAGCGGCTGGATGACGCGACGATCGTGACGGCGCTTCTGCACGACACCATCGAAGACACCCGGTCCACCTACACCGAAGTCGCCAGCCTCTTCGGCGAAGAAGTGGCCGAACTGGTCGATGGCGTGACCAAGCTGACGAACCTTCAGCTGTCCAGCACCGAAAGCCAGCAGGCCGAAAACTTCCGCAAGCTTTTCATGGCGATGTCCAAGGACCTGCGGGTCATCCTGGTCAAGCTGGGCGACCGTCTGCACAACATGCGGACGATCAAAAGCATGAAGCCGGAAAAGCAGGCCCAGAAAGCGCGCGAGACGATGGAGATCTTCGCCCCGCTCGCCGGCCGCATGGGTATGCAGTGGATGCGGGAAGAGTTGGAGGACCTGAGTTTCAAGGTCCTGAACCCCGAAGCGCGCAACTCCATCATGCGGCGCTTCGTGACGCTGCAAAAGGAATCCGGCGATGTGGTCCACAAGATCACCGCGGATATCAGGCACGAGCTGGAAAAGGCCCAGATCGAGGCTGACGTCTATGGTCGCGCGAAGAAGCCCTACTCCATCTGGCGCAAGATGCAGGAGAAGGACCTCGCGTTCAGCCGGTTGTCTGACATCTACGGTTTCCGCGTCATCTGCGGGTCGGTGCAGGACTGCTACCGCATCCTTGGCGTGATCCACCAACGCTGGCGCGCGGTGCCCGGTCGGTTCAAGGATTACATCAGCCAGCCGAAATCGAACGGCTACCGGTCGATCCACACCACCGTGTCGGGGCGGGATGGCAAGCGCGTCGAAATCCAGATCCGCACGCGCGAGATGCACGAAGTGGCCGAGGCGGGCGTCGCCGCCCACTGGTCCTACCGCGAAGGCGTTCGGGCAAAGAACCCCTTCGCCGTTGATCCCGCGAAGTGGATCGCCACCCTGACCGAGCGGCTTGACGAAGGCGACACCGACGAGTTCCTGGAAAACGTCAAGCTTGAGATGTATTCCGACCAGGTCTTCTGCTTCACGCCCAAGGGCGACGTGATCCAGCTGCCGCGCGGGGCGACACCCCTCGACTACGCCTATGCCATCCACACGCGGATCGGCAATTCCTGCGTGTCGGCCAAGATCGACGGCATCCGCGTGCCCTTGTGGACGCGGGTGAAAAACGGCCAGTCGGTTGAGATCATCACCGCCGAAGGCCAGCGCCCGCAGGCCAGCTGGATCGACATCGTCACCACCGGCCGCGCCAAGGCGGCAATCCGCCGGTCCTTGCGTGAGGAAGACCGCGGCCGTTTCGTCAAGCTGGGCCAGGAACTTGCCCGCGCCGCCTTTGACCATCTGGGCAAGAAGGCCACCGACAAGGCCCTGCGGACGGCAGCCAAGATGCTGGGCCTGTCGGATGAAAATGACCTGCTCGCCCGGATCGGATCGGCCGAAATGCCCGCGCGGCGGGTGGTGGAAACGCTTTACCCTGACCTTGCCCAAGCCACCGCCGAGGAGGTGGACGCCAAGCGCCCCGTGGTCGGGCTGACCGCCGACCAGACCTTCCGCCGCGCGCAATGCTGCCAGCCGGTGCCGGGCGAACGCATCGTCGGCATCACGTACCGGGGGCAGGGCGTCGTGGTGCATGCCATCGACTGCCCGCGCTGGAAGAGTTTGAAACCAGACCCAGCGCTGGTTGACCTGCACTGGCATTCCGGCCGCCATGCCCCGGTCTACACGATCAGCCTTGATGTGACCATTTCCAACGATGCCGGCGTCCTTGGCCGCATCTGCACCTTGATCGGCGAGCAGAAGGCCAATATCTCGGACCTGCGGTTCACGGATCGGAAACCGGATTTCTATCGCCTTATCATTGACGTGGATCTGCGCGATGTTGAACATCTTCATATGGTCATGACCGCGCTTGAGGCTGAAACGGATGTGGCGCAAATCTCGCGTCATCGGGATTTGACCAAGCGGCCGTAAGGTGGAAGATCGGACCAAGGTCCGGGGCAGAGAGGCGGCAAGGTGGTTTTCAAGCGCAGGGATCCGATGGGCTGGGGCGCATGGCTGCGCGAACAGATCTATCCCCGCAGTGGTTCAAACGGGCCACTCGCTATGTGATCCACCGCATGCGCCGCCTGCCGGACCAGCCGCACCGGGTGGCGCGCGGCGTCTTTGCCGGGTCCTTCATCGGCTTTCTGCCCTTGCCCGGCATGCAGTTTCTGGCGGCCTGGGGCGCGGCGCGGCTTGTCCGGGGCAATGTCCTTGCGGCCCTTCTGGGCACGTTCAACACCAACCCGCTGACCACACCTTTCTTCGCCGTTCTTGCGATGACCCTTGGCCATTGGATCATGGGGATCGAGGCCCCCTTGAACCCCGAATACATCGGCAAGGCCTTTGCCCATGCCGGGCGTGATCTGTGGTTCAACTTCACCGCGCTTTTCGGCCCCGAAAAGGCGCGCTGGGATGGGCTTGTCCAGTTCTGGCATGAGATCTATCTGCCCTACTTCATCGGGGCGCTTGGTCCGGCCATCGTGATCAGCGCCATAGCCTATTACGTGACGATCCCCTTGGTTGAAGCCTACCAGAAGTCCCGCGCCGCCACCGCCCATGAACGCGGCGAACGGCGCAGAAGAATGCGGGCAAAACTGGCTGAAGCGGCGGCCAAGCTGAAGCGCCGGGGGGATGACGACAGCGATATTGCCGGGGATGACGGCCCCGGCAGTCCCTGACGGGCCCCCCGTTCAGGACTGACGGCAACAGGGACGACGGCAAGAAGGACTGGGCAAGCAGCATGACACATCCAACCCGCACGCAAAGCAGCCTTCGCCTTGGCGTGAACATTGACCATGTCGCCACCGTGCGTAACGCCCGCGGCTCGGCCTGGCCTGACCCGCTGCGCGCCGCCCTTCTGGCCGAGGCGTCG
>JAAUPC010000391.1 GCA_012036325.1 Paracoccaceae bacterium | reverse complement strand
ACATCTGCACGTCGGCCTTCAATCGCTCGGCCAGCCCCGGATGGCGCGCCATATAACCGGCCCGGTCCTGGACGCCGTAGACGAACTCGTCGAGGTAGGCCTTGAGCGACGCCTCCTCGCGCGCGATGTCGTCCCATTCGTTGCGGTTCATGAATGTGAAGCGGGCCGCCCCGCCACCGGGCGCGGCTGGATCGGCATCACCCCGCGTGAGGCCTATCTGACGGCAGATATCAACGTGGCACCCCTCTTGCCGGCTTGGGCCTGGCTGATCCTTGCGGCGGGACTTGCCGTCGCGGCCTGGTTGATCGAAGGCCGCAAAGGCGCGCGGGCGGTGTGACGCTGACGGATCAGGGGTCGCGCTGCAGAAACACCAGGCGTGAGGCGCTGGCGAATTCGCGCCGCATCAGGACCCCGGTCGCGAAGACCACGCCGACCAGCAAGCCCCAGGGCCCCAGAAGCCACCCCAGCGCCGCAAGGGCAAAATAGATCGACCGTAGCCCCCGGTTGAAGCTTTTCGCCGCCGTGATGTTGATCTCACCTGCTTGCGCGGCACGGTGGAAGGCCAAAGGGTCCTCAGGGTCATTCGGCACGGCTGCCATCAGGATGGAGCAATAGCCAAACAGCCGATGCGCCCAGACGAACTTCAAGAGCGCATTGCCCAGAAGCCCGATCACCGGCAGCATATGCAGCGCCACCTCCTGGCTGCGGGTGCCGATGGGCAGGCCTATGGTCAGACGCTCGATCATCCCGGCATTGCCGATCAGCGCGATGCCGCCACCGATGGCGATCATCGAGGCGGAGGCGAAGAAGGCCGTGCTTTGGCGCAAGGAGTCGATCAGCGTTGCGTCAAAAATCCGCGGCTGGCGCGTGACAAAGGTGCGCATCCATTCGCGGCGATACCCCTCCATCGCGACCGAGACCGAGGGGCGGCTGGCCGGGGGATGTTCGGTCAGCCAGCCCGACACGAGCCAGGCAAGAACGAGGGTGCCCAAGGCCAAAAGGTCAAACAGGGTCAGGGGGATCAGCATCGCATCCATGCCGGTGACAGTAGGGGTGGGGATTTTGCTTGTCAGCCGCGAAAATTGGTTATATTTGTTTACCAATCACAGGAGGGACTGCCATGGAAATGCCGCTGCCCGATACGGCCATCCTGTCCGCCAAGGCGCGGATCGTCTCGCGCCTGCGGGGGGTTCTTCCTGCCGATGCGGTGATCGACGACCTGGCAGAACTTCGCGCCTATGAATGCGACGCGTTGACGGCGTATCGCTGCCCGCCGCTGGCCGCCGTCCTGCCGCGCACAACGGCTGAGGTGTCAGCGGTCTTGCGCGCCTGCTGGGAAGAGGGCGTGCCGGTGGTACCGCGCGGATCGGGCACGTCTCTGGCTGGGGGGGCCTTACCGACGGCAGATAGCGTGATCCTGGGCGTGGCGCGGATGAATGCGGTCTTGGAGACCGACTACGATAACCGCTTCATCCGGGTGCAGTCAGGCCGCACGAACCTGTCCGTCTCTGGCGCGGTTGAGGCGGAGGGGTTCTTCTACGCCCCAGACCCCAGTAGCCAGCTGGCCTGCGCGATTGCGGGGAATATCGCAATGAATTCCGGCGGGGCGCATTGCCTGAAGTACGGGGTGACGACGAACAACCTCTTGGGCGTGACGCTGGTCAAGATGGATGGTACCGTGGTCACCCTTGGCGGGCCATGGGCTGAGGCGTCGGGGCTGGACCTTCTGGGCGTGGTCTGCGGGTCCGAAGGGCAGCTTGGCGTGGTGACCGAGGCCTGGCTGCGCATCCTGCCCAAGCCCGAAGGCGCGCGGCCGGTGCTGGTGGGCTTTAACTCGAATGAGGTCGCAGGGGCTTGCGTGGCCGACATCATCCGCGCGGGCCTTCTGCCGGTGGCGATTGAATTCATGGACCGACCCTGCATCCGCGCGACCGAGGCTTTTGCCAAGGCGGGTTACCCGGATTGCGAGGCGCTTCTGATCATCGAGGTGGAGGGGTCGGAGGCCGAGATCAGCGAACAGCTGGCCCGTATTCGCCAGATCGCTATGGCGCATGACCCGGTGGAGTTCCGCGAGGCCGAAGATGAGGCGCAGGCCAAGCGCATTTGGCTGGGCCGGAAGTCGGCCTTCGGCGCGATGGGACAGATCAATGACTACATGTGTCTGGATGGGACAATCCCGGTGTCCTCGCTGCCACTGGTGCTGCGCCGGATCGGCGAGATGAGCGTGGAGTTCGGGTTGGACGTGGGCAACGTCTTCCATGCAGGCGACGGCAACATGCACCCCCTGATTCTGTTTGATGCGAACAAGCCTGGTGATCTGGAAAAGTGCGAGGCTTTCGGGGCCGAAATCCTGAAGCTGTGCGTCGAGGTCGGCGGTTGCCTGACCGGCGAACACGGCGTGGGCATCGAAAAGCGCGACCTCATGGCCGTGCAGTTCGCCCCGGCCGACATGGAGGCGCAGATGCGGGTCAAGGATGTGTTTGACCCGAAATGGCTGCTTAATCCGGCGAAGGTGTTCCCCTTGGCGACCAGCGCCGCCCGGCGCGCGGGTTGAAAGCGCCGGGGGCCAGCCCCGGACCCCCGGGACGTATTTTCGGACATAGAATGGGTAGGCGATGCGGCCTGTGACTGAAACGGAACTGGCGGAAGCGATCACGGGGGCGGCTGGTCCCTTGCTGGTGCGGGGCGGCGGCACGCGCACCATCGGGCGGTCAGTTGGTGAGGTTCTGGAGACCGGTGGTCTGTCGGGGGTGGAGCTTTATGAGCCGGGTGCCTTGACGCTGGTTGTGCGCTCCGGGACCCCGCTGGCCGAGGTGGAGGCGGTTCTGGCGGGCGACCGGCAGCGTTTGGCATTTGAGCCGCCGGATTTGCGCGCGCTTCTGGGGCGCGAGGGGATGTCGACCATCGGCGGGGTGGTGGCGGCCAATGCAAGCGGCCCACGCAGGGTGCAGGTGGGCGCTTGCCGCGATGCGCTTTTGGGCGTGCGCTTTGTCGATGGCGGGGGGAATGTGGTCAAGAACGGCGGGCGGGTGATGAAGAACGTCACCGGCTATGATCTGGTCAAGCTGATGGCCGGCAGCCATGGCACATTGGGTGTCCTGAGCGAGGTCAGCTTCAAGGTGCAGGCCCTGCCCGAGGCTGAGGCGACGCTGATCATCGACGGGCTGGATGATGCCGCAGGGCTGGCGATGCTGCGCAAGGCTTTGGGGTCGCCCTATGACATCTCGGGTGCCGCGCGAGAGGGGGGGCGGTCGCTGGTCCGGGTCGAGGGGATGGCCGGGTCAGTCGCCTATCGCACCGGGCAGCTTCGCGCGCTGATCGCGGGGGATGTGACGGTGGTGGAAGGGGCGGAAAGTGCCGCCCTCTGGCGTCGGGTGCGGGATGTGGCGCCTTTTGCGGGCGGCCCGGTGACATCTGGCGGCTGGCGGT
>JAAUPC010000390.1 GCA_012036325.1 Paracoccaceae bacterium | reverse complement strand
CCCCAAGGCCTGCGGGGCCGAGGCCGCCTGGGTCGGCGCCACGCAAGTCCTCGCCGCGGCCTCGTTGGAAGAGGTGCTCCACCACTACACCGGCCGCGCCCCCCTCGTCCCGGCCGAGGCGGGTGAGGTCACCCGCTCCGCCGATCCTCGCGATTTTCGTGAGGTGAAAGGCCAGGAACGCGCCAAACGCGCGCTTGAAATCGCCGCCGCCGGACGGCACCACCTCTTCATGGTCGGCACACCCGGATCCGGAAAATCCATGCTGGCCGCGCGCCTCCCCGGCATCCTGCCGCCCCTTTCCGCACCCGAGGCGCTGGAAACCTCGATGATCCACTCCCTCGCGGGCCTTCTGACGGAAGGCGGCATTTCCCGGGATCGGCCCTTCCGGGAACCTCACCACACCGCCTCGATGGCCGCCATCGTCGGCGGGGGCCGGGGCGCGAAACCGGGCGAGATTTCGCTCGCCCACAACGGCGTCCTCTTCCTCGACGAGTTCCCCGAATTCCCCCGTACCGTGCTTGATACCCTCCGCCAGCCGATCGAAACCGGAACGGTCGTCGTCGCCCGCGCCAACGCCCACATCCGCTACCCCTGCCGGTTCCTCCTCATCGCCGCCGCGAACCCCTGCAAATGCGGCTACCTCTCGGACCCGAACCGCGCCTGTGGCCGCGCGCCCATCTGCGGCGAAGATTACCTTGGCCGCATCTCCGGCCCGCTGATGGACCGCTTCGACCTCCGCGTCGAAGTCCCGCCCGTGGCCTTCGCCGATCTTGACCTGCCCTCCTCGGGTGAAGCCTCCAGCACCATCGCCGCCCGGGTCAGCGCCGCTCGCGCCCGCCAAAGCACCCGCTTTCAGGACGTGCCCGACCTGCGCGTGAACGCCGATCTGGAAGGTTCCACGCTAGAGGAATTCGCCACCCCAGACACCGAAGGCAAGGCACTGATCTCCCGCGTAGCCGAACGCATGGGCCTCTCCGCGCGCGGCTACCACCGCATCCTGCGCGTCGCCCGCACCATCGCCGACCTCGAAGGCTCACCAGAGGTGCGCAAACCCCACATCGCCGAGGCGATCAGCTTCCGCCTGTCGTCGTCGGTCGGCGGCCTCTGACCCGGGGCAGCCAGATTGCCGCATCGGCACCCGCCACACAACACCGGTTCCACAGTCCCCGGCCCGGAGGAAAAAACGGCAGGACAAAACCGCTGTGGACAAAACGGGCCCGACGTCCCGGCCACGCCCTTGGGTGAAAAAGCTCCAGCCAACGCGGGCCCCAATCACGCAACCCGGCGGCGCCTGCGGGCAATTCATCACGTGCGGCCATCCCAAAGCCGCGCCCCGGCTGCATTACGCCAGCCCGCCCCTGCATCTTGCTCTTTTGAAAAATACTCTGCGGGGGTGCGGGGGTGCAAAACCCCCGCCACCGCCAGCCAAAGGCGCCCCGTTCGGAAGCCGTAGCAGCCTGCGTCAAACGTGAACAATCCCTGAATTCCACGAGGCAACCAATTGATTTCATAAGGATAAAGCGCATGTCCCTGCCCGGGACACCCCTCAACTGGCCCGCTTCGCCTCGATCACTTCCCAGATCCGCGCCGCCGCATTGGTCCCATCGAACCGCTCCAGCTCCTGTATCCCAGTGGGCGAGGTCACGTTGATCTCGGTCAGCCAGTCGCCGATCACATCGATCCCGACAAAGACCTGACCCTTCTCGCGCAGGACCGGCCCGATGGTCCGGCAAATCTCCAGGTCCCGCTCGGTCAGTCCCACCTTCTCCGGCCGCCCCCCGGCATGCATGTTCGACCGCGTCTCCCCTGCCTGCGGCACCCGGTTGATCGCCCCCACGGGCTCGCCATCGACCAGGATGATCCGCTTGTCCCCCTTTTCCACCGCAGGCAGGAACTTCTGCACGATCAGGGGTTCCCGGTTGATCCCCATGAACAACTCATGCAGCGACGACAGGTTGCGGTCATTGGGGTCAAGCCGGAACACCCCCGCGCCCCCGTTGCCGTAGAGGGGCTTCAGGATCACATCGCCATGCCGCGCCTTGAACGCCCGGATCGTCGCCAGATCCCGCGCGATCGCCGTCGGCGGCGTAAGGTCCGCAAAGTGCAGAACGAGAAGCTTTTCCGGGCTGTTCCGCACCCAGAACGGGTCATTCACCACCAGCGTCTTCGGGTGGATCATCTCGAGAAGAAGCGTCGTGGTGATGTAGCCCATGTCAAACGGCGGGTCTTGGCGCAGCCAGACCACGTCCAAGTCGGCCAGATCAACCTCGGCCTCTTCGCTGTAGGAGACATGATTGCCAACCTCGCGCCGCAGCGTGATCCACCAGCCCCTGGCAATCACCCGGCCTTCAACAAAGGCAAGTCGGTCCGGCGTGTAATAGAACAGCGCATGCCCCCGCGCTTGCGCCTCAACCCCGATCCGAAAGGTGGAATCGGCATGAATGTTGACCGACCCGATCGGGTCCATCTGCAGGGCAACCTTCAACGGCATCGCTCTCTCCACTCTGGCTCAGGGGGGAGTGATGGCCCATGCCGCGCGAAGATGCAATTCAGCCGGCGAAAGCGTTTTCCAGAACCTCGATCCGGCCCAGACCATCCACCAGCGCCAGATCGATGCGCACGTTGGTCAAAAGACCTTTCGGTTCACCGGCAAGAAATTCATCCACCGTCGTGAATATCCGCGCGATCTGCGCGAGAGAGATATGCGAGGCTGCCAGATCATGCGTCCGGCTTTGCTTGACTTCGATGAAAATCACCTCATCGCCCAGACGACCGATCAGGTCGATTTCACCGGTGATCCCACGCCAGCGGCGGGCGCAGATGTCAATGCCAGCGGCCTTCATACTGTCGCGCAACCGCGTCCTCTGCGGCAAGGCCCGCATGATAGTTCACCTTGCCCCGGGCTGACCGGCTGCGGGCAACGCGATCGGAAACGAAGTCGAACGGCATGGCTATCCCATCACTAGATCGGCGTTTCGGCCCATTGTCAGGCGTCCGGCGCAGTCCGGCCCAGATCAAGGGCGATCTGGTACACCATTTTGCGCGGCACCTTCAGAGTTTGCGACACAAAACTTGCTGCATCCTTAACGCTCATCGACTGCAACGCAGTTTCCAACGCGGCTTCCACCGTTTCCGGCCCCGCCACGGCAGGTACGGCACGGTCCACCAGCACCACCACTTCACCTTTGACCTCACGCTCGCCATATTGCATGGCAAGGGCTGCAATGGTTCCGCGCGACACTTCTTCGAACCGCTTGGTCAATTCGCGGCAGATCACCGCGTCACGCTCCGGGCCCAGGGCCACTGCCATGTCCGCCAGCAGCGACCGCAGACGTTTCGGGCTTTCATAGAAGACCAGCGTCGCCTGCACCGGGGCAAGATCGGCCAGAAACCGGCGCCGGGCGCCCTGGGCGGCGGGGGGGGAAGCCTGCGAACAGGAACC
>JAAUPC010000013.1 GCA_012036325.1 Paracoccaceae bacterium | reverse complement strand
GCTTGGGCGCGGTCTGCGGGTGGGGACCGGCGGAGGTTGAGGTGTCGGGCGCGCGGCAGGCCCATGCGGGGTTCTTCGGGCTTGAGGTGCTGACCTTAAGCCACCGCCGCTTTGACGGCGCGATGAGCCCGAGCCTGCAACGTGAGGTCTTTGTCGCGGGCGATGCGGTGACGGTCCTGCCCTATGATCCGGTCCGCGACCGGGTGCTACTGGTCGAACAGATGCGGATAGGGCCTTTGGTCCGGGGCGATCCCTTGCCCTGGCAGCTTGAAGCGATTGCGGGCCGGATCGACCCCGGTGAGACGCCAGAAGCCGCCGCCCGACGCGAGGCAGTGGAAGAGGCCGGGCTGACCCTGGGCGCGCTGGAGAAGGTCGCGGAATACTACCCGACCCCGGGGGCGGTGACGGAATATCTTTATTCCTACATCGGGCTTTGCGACCTTCCCGATGGGGTGGCCGGAATTTTTGGGGCCGAGGCGGAGGCTGAGGATATCCGCGGCCATCTGCTGGCGTTCGGTGACCTGATGGACGCCGTCGCGCGGGGCGAGATCACCAACGCGCCTTTGCTTTTGACCGCACTTTGGCTGCAGCGCGAACGGGCGCGGCTGCGCTGACGCTGCGCCCGTGACCGGCCCCGGAGGGTTTCACACCCTCCGGACCTCCGGTGGAGTATTTCTCAAAAGAGCAAGCGCAAATTTGAGTAAAAGTTTAAGGACCTACAGGTTCAGGCTGACCCAAGCGCCGTTGCGGGCGGAGGAGCGCACGCAGGCGTCAACGAAGGCGACGCCCTCCAAGCCTTCCTTGAGGCCGGGGAAGGTGGTGCCCTCGGGGACCGGGGTGCCCGATTTGGCGGCGCGGATGGCGCGGGCGGCTTCAGTGTAAATGGTGGCGAAGCCTTCCAGGTAGCCCTCCGGGTGGCCGGGGGGCACGCGGCTGACACGGGCGGCATCGGGGCCGGAGCCAGCACCGCCACGGGTGATCAGGCGCTTGTGTTGGCCGAAGGGGGTGAACCAGAGGTAGTTTGGGTCCTCTTGCGCCCATTCAAGGCCGCCCTTGGTGCCATAGACCCGCAAGCGGAGGCCGTTCTCATTGCCGGGTGCCACCTGACTGCACCAGAGCATGCCCTTGGCCCCGCCCTGATAGCGCATCAGGACATGGCCGTTGTCATCGACCCGTCGGCCCGGGACGAAGGCAGTGAGGTCGGCGGCGAGGGTGTCCAGCGTCAAGCCAGTGACGAAATTCGCCAGGTTGAAGGCGTGGGTGCCGATGTCGCCGGTCGACCCACCCGCGCCGGACCGGGCCGGATCGGTGCGCCAGTCGGCCTGTTTGTTGTCGACCGGTTCGGTCAGCCAGTCCTGCACATATTCGACGTTGACGAGGCGCAGGTCGCCAAGCTCGCCCCCGGCGACCATTGCCTTGGCTTGCCGGATCATCGGGTAGCCGGTGTAGTTGTGGGTCAGCGCGAAGACCACGCCCGAAGCCTCAGTCGCTTTCGCCAGCTTTTTCGCCTCCGCCAGTGTGGCGGTCAGCGGTTTGTCGCAGATGACGTGAATCCCGCGATTCAGGAACTGCATCGCCACGGGGGCATGCATGTGGTTGGGGGTCACGATGGCGACGGCGTCGATGCCGTCCTTGCGGCGGGCTTCTTTCGACGCCATCTCGGCAAAGCTGGTATAAGCGCGGGCGACGCCAAGGTCGGCGGCCGAGGCGAGGGCTTTCTCCGGGTTGGAGGAGAAGGCGCCCGCAACCAGGTCATACTGGTCATCGATGCGGGCGGCGATGCGGTGGACGGCACCGATGAAGGCGTCACGTCCGCCGCCGACCATGCCAAGGCGGAGGCGTTCGGGGCGGGCGGTATGGGCGGCGTCGATCATCAGGTCACTCCAGTCCAAGCATGCGGCGGTTGGCGGCGCGGTCGGTGCCACTGTCGGCGAAGTCGTCAAAGGCTTTCTCGGTCACGCGGATGATATGCGCGTTGACGAAAGCGGCCCCTTCGCGCGCGCCGTCTTCGGGATGTTTCAGGCAGCATTCCCATTCGACCACGGCCCAGCCGTCAAAGCCATATTGCGTGAGCTTGGAGAAGATGCCTCCGAAATCGACCTGACCGTCACCAGGCGACCGGAAGCGCCCGGCGCGGTTGACCCATGACTGGAAGCCGCCATAGACGCCTTGGCGACCGGTGGGGTTCAGTTCCGCGTCCTTGACGTGGAACATCTTGATCCGGTCGTGGTAGATGTCGATATGGTCAAGGTAATCAAGGTGTTGCAGGACATAGTGGCTGGGGTCATAGAGCATGTTCGCGCGTTTGTGTCCCTTCACGCGGTCCAGGAACATCTCATAGCTGATCCCGTCATGCAGGTCTTCGCCGGGGTGGATTTCATAACATACGTCAATGCCGTTTTCGTCGGCGTGGTTCAGGATCGGCAACCAGCGGCGGGCGAGTTCGTCGAAGGCTTCCTCCACCAGACCCGCCGGGCGCTGCGGCCAGGGGTAGAGGTAGGGCCAGGCCAGCGCACCGGAGAAGGTGGCGTGGGCGGAAAGGCCAAGGTTCTTTGAGGCGGTCAGGGCCTTTTTCACCTGATCCACGGCCCATTCCTGCCGGGCCTTAGGGTTGCCACGCACCGCAGGGGCGGCGAACCCGTCAAAGGCCGCGTCATAGGCCGGGTGGACGGCGACAAGCTGGCCTTGCAGGTGGGTGGAAAGCTCGGTCACCTCAAGCCCTGCGTCCTTGGCAATTCCCTTGAACTCATCGCAATAGGTCTTTGAGCTGGCTGCCTTTTCCAGATCGAAGAGGCGGCCGTCCCAGCTTGGCACCTGCACACCAGCATAGCCGCAATCGGCGGCCCAGGCGGTGATGGATTTCCAGCTGTTGAACGGCGCCGCATCGCCCGCGAATTGCGCCAGGAACAGGGCCGGGCCCTTGATCGTCTGCATAATCATCCTCCCAAACGGGCTGTATCGCCCCAATCCACTTGTGCAGGGACCTCAAGCCCCTGCCGCGCCTCTGGTGGGCGCTTTTCAATCTCGGCCACCAAGGCGCGGGCCAGGAATTCCCCCGCCCGGCCCACGTCTTCCTTGATGATGATGACCTCGCGCCGGAAACGGCGCAAGACGGCGATGGCTTCTTTCGCGACCACGTCGAAATCGCGGCCAAGAACGCGCCCGCTGCGTTCCGCCCCGGCGATTGAAGACATCGCAGCGGTGGTTGAGCCGACAAGAATGCCATCGGGCGGATTTGGCGCCAGGAACCGTGTCGCCACTGCCTCATCCACCGCCTCGCCGCCACTGTCCGAGGTGACCTTGTCCGCAAGCTCAAACGGAAGGCCCAGAAGGGCGGCCTCATCGGAGAAACCAAGCGTCATATGGCGGGCGTAAAGATGCGACCGGGGCGGCGCGATGAGGAGCAGCCGCTTGCGCCCGCGCTGCACGAAGGTGCGCACGGCTAGGCGGGCAAAGGCCTCGTTATCAAAGTCGAAATAGGCGTGGTCGATCCCCATGTCGGTGCGGCCATGCGTGGCGAAGGGGAAGTTCCGTTCCCGCATATAGTGGACGCGGGGATCATCCGGCTTGGTCTGGTTCAGGATCACCCCATCCGCGCTTTCGGTTTCCACGATGTAGCGGATCGGCTCCATCGGGTCCTGGTCGGGAAAGAAGGGCATCACGATCATGTGGTAAGCGGTGCCGCGCAGCGCGTTGGCGATGGAATAGATCAGGCGTGAGGTGTGGTTCATCACGTCGGTTTCGGTCGACAGGACCAGAGCGATGACGTTGGTCTTGCCGGTGCGCAAGCGCACACCCGCGCGGTTGGGGCGGTAACCAAGAAGGGCGGCGGTTTCCCGCACGCGGCGCTTGGTGTCTTCGCCGATGTCCGGGGCATCCTTCAAGGCACGGCTGACGGTGGCGATGGCAAGGCCAGTGGCGGCGGCGATGGTCTTCAGCGTCGGACGCTCATGCTCCGAATCAGGCAGGGTCAGGAGGGCGGGATCAGGCGGCGATGCCATGGCGGTCGTCCCTTCGGCCCAAGGCGGTCCGGCGAATCCCTGCGGGTGATTCGGCGTAGGCCAGGCTATTTGCAGCCGCAGAAACGCGATGACCAGAGGCGGCGAAAATCACCTGTGGTGCAAGCCCCTGATGGATATTTCGGCACTGCGGCATCACGGCTGTCTGTCCCCGGATTTGCCACGAAAAGGCGTGGTCCCCGTGTGCGATCAAATCTTCTGCGCGGGGGGCCGACAAGACAAAAGATTGATTGATCGGCAAATCTATAACGTTATAGGAATGAGCTATAACGATTTAGAAACCGGGAGGAACGGATGAAACTGACCAGATTGACGGCCGTGCTTTGCGCATCGGTGGCCATGCCAGCCATGGCGACCGAGCTTGAAGTCACGCATTGGTGGACCAGCGGTGGCGAGGCCGCGGCAGTCGCCGAGCTTGCCAAGGCCTTTGACGCTTCGGGCGACAAATGGGTCGACGGCGCAATCGCAGGCGGCGGCGGCACGGCGCGCCCGATCATGATTTCGCGCATCACCGGGGGCGATCCGATGGGGGCCACCCAGTTCAACCACGGCCAGCAAGCGCTGGAACTGGTTGAGGCCGGGCTGATGCTGGACTTGACCGATGTGGCCGAGGCGAACAACTGGAAGGAAATCGTCTTCCCGCCGTCGCTTCTGGACGCCTGCACCGTCGACGGCAAGATCTACTGCGCGCCGGTGAACATCCACTCGCCCGAAT
This sequence comes from Paracoccaceae bacterium, assembly GCA_012036325.1. Classification (GTDB taxonomy): domain Bacteria; phylum Pseudomonadota; class Alphaproteobacteria; order Rhodobacterales; family Rhodobacteraceae; genus Tabrizicola. The sequence goes on along the minus strand of JAAUPC010000013.1, from coordinate 15,991 downwards.
GGCTGTGGCTGTCGAACAAGGTCTATGAGGATATCGGCATTCCGGTTCCGACGACCTGGACCGAATTCGTCGCGACTGCTGATCAGGTGCGGGCGGCAGGCAAGGTGCCGCTGGCCTTGGGCGACCAGCCGTGGCAGTCGAACCTGGCCTTTGGTGCGCTGACGATCGGCGTTGGCGGGCTGGACCTATGGAAGAAGGTGAACATCGACAAGGATATGGCAGTGGCCGCCGGTCCCGAGATGGCCGGAGTGTTCCAGGCTGCCGCCGATGCCCGCGCCCTGGCGGTCGGGTCGAACGTGCAGGACTGGAACCAGGCGACCAACCTTGTCATCACTGACCAGGCCGCTGGCCAGATCATGGGTGACTGGGCGCAAGGTGAATTCCAGGTTGCGCAGGAAGTGGCCGGCACGGATTACACCTGCCTGCCGGGCATGGGGATGAACGAATACATCTCGACCGGGGGCGACGCCTTCTACTTCCCGAAGAACGACGACCCGGAAATCGAGGCCGCGCAAAAGCGTCTGGCCGCCCAGCTGGTCAGCCCCGAAGTGCAGGTGGCTTTCAACCTCAAGAAGGGCTCGCTTCCGATCCGGGGTGACGTTGATCTTGCGGCCGCCAACGACTGCATGAAGAAGGGGCTGGAAATCCTGGCCGGTGGCAACATCGTGCCAACGGGCGACATCCTGTGGTCGCCCGACACCGTGAAGCAGGCCGAAGACCTGATGGTCGAGTTCTGGAAGTCTGACATGGCCCCGGCGGATGCCCAGGCCAAATGGGTGGAAATCCTGTCGGCCAACTGAACCGCATGCCTAGGCTGCGCCGTCCGGGGCTGGTCCCCGGGCGGCGTTTCCATCGCTGACCAGGGGGGCGCCAGCCATGGCTTCGCAGAGCCGACCATTCCGACTGCTGCACAACCTGAACGCCAAGATAGCTGCATTGCCCATGGTGCTGACGACGATGGTCGTCTTCGTGGGCGGCACCATCTGGACGGTGTTCTACTCTTTCACCGATTCAAAGTTGTTGCCGCGCGAGCGGTTCGTGGGCTTTGACCAGTACGAACGGCTGTGGTCGAACAGCCGCTGGGCGGTCTCGATCGAGAACCTGGCCTTCTATGGCGTGATGTCTTTGGTTTTCACCGTGGTCATGGGTTTCATCCTGGCCGTGCTGATGGACCAGAAGATCCGCTATGAAGACACCTTCCGCACGATCATGCTTTACCCTTTCGCGCTGTCCTTCATCGTGACGGGGCTGGTCTGGCAATGGATCCTGAACCCCGATTTCGGCCTGCAGGGCATCGTCCGCGGCTGGGGCTGGGAAAGTTTCAGCTTCGACCCGCTGCACAGTCCGGAAACGGTGCTTTACGGCCTGTTGATCGCGGGGCTGTGGCAGGGCACCGGCTTCGTGATGTGCCTGATGCTGGCAGGCCTGCGCGGGATTGATGAAGATATCTGGAAAGCCGCACGGGTAGACGGCATTCCAACGTGGAAAACCTACCTTGTCGTCGTGGTGCCGATGATGCGGCCGGTGTTCATCACCACGCTGGTGATCGTCGCGGCCGGGATCATCAAGCTTTACGACCTTGTGGTCGCCATGACGAGCGGAGGGCCGGGGGGAAACGCCTCCCAAGTGCCCGCGATGTATGTCTACGACTACATGTTTCAGGCGCAGAACCTTGGCCAGGGGTTCGCGGCGTCCACGATGATGCTGTTGTCGGTCCTGATCGTGCTGATCCCCTGGGCCTATCTTGAATTCGGAGGGAAAAAGCATGGCTGACGCCAGCATGTCCGGGTCTCTTGCGATGACCGGCCCACGCGGGGCAAAGCCGAAACGCGCGCTGAACCCTCGCAATATCATGCTCTACGGAATTCTGTTGCTGGTCTGCCTTTACTATATCCTGCCGCTGTGGGTCATGATCATGACCAGCCTCAAGGGCATGCCCGAGGTGCGGCTGGGCAACATCTTCGCACCGCCGGTCGAGATCACCTTCGAGCCCTGGGTCAAGGCCTGGGCCACGGCCTGCACCGGGCTGAATTGCGACGGGTTAAGCCGCGGTTTCTGGAACTCGGTCATCATTACCGTGCCGTCGGTGATCTTGTCGATCATCATTGCATCGGTGAACGGCTATGCGCTGATCAACTGGAAGTTCAAGGGATCAGAGGTGTTCTTCACCATCCTGATCTTCGGGTCCTTCATCCCCTATCAGATCATGCTCTATCCCATCGTGATCCTGCTGCGTGAGGCGGGGCTTTACGGCACGCTTTGGGGGCTGGTCCTCGTGCATACGATCTTCGGGATGCCGATTCTGACGCTGCTCTTCCGCAACTACTTCAGCTCGATCCCGGAAGAGTTGTTCAAGGCCGCAAGGGTGGATGGCGCGGGGTTCTGGGGCATCTATTTCCGCATCATGCTGCCGATGTCGCTGCCGATCTTCGTGGTGGCCCTCATCCTGCAAGTCACGGGGATCTGGAACGATTTCCTCTTTGGCGTGGTCTATACCAAGCCCGACCTCTACCCGATGACGGTGCAGCTGAACAACATCGTCAACTCGGTTCAGGGGGTGAAGGAATACAACGTCAACATGGCCGCCACGTTGTTGACGGGCATGGTGCCGCTGGTTGTCTACTTCGTCTCTGGCAAACTTTTTGTCCGCGGTATCGCCGCCGGTGCCGTGAAAGGCTGACGCATGGGAAATTCGATTGAAGTCAAGGACCTGACGCTGAACTTTGGGTCAGTCTCTGTCCTGAAGAACATGAACCTTGACGTGCAGGAGGGCGAGTTTGTCGTGCTTCTGGGGCCTTCTGGCTGCGGGAAATCGACGCTTCTGAACTGCCTTGCGGGACTTCTGGACATCACCGATGGACAAATCTGGATCAAGGGCAAGAACGTCACATGGTCCGAGCCTTCGGAACGCGGGATCGGCATGGTCTTCCAGTCCTATGCCCTCTACCCGCAGATGACGGTGCGGGGGAACCTGTCCTTCGGCCTGAAGAACGCCAAGGTCCCGCAGCCCGAGATCGACAAGCGCATCGCCCGGGCGGCAGAAATCCTGCAGATCCAGCCGCTTCTGGACCGCAAACCGGCGGCCCTGTCGGGCGGGCAGCGGCAGCGGGTGGCCATCGGGCGGGCGCTCGTGCGCGATGTGGATGTGTTCCTCTTTGACGAACCCCTGTCCAACCTTGATGCCAAGCTGCGCAGCGAACTGCGGGTCGAGATCAAGCGCCTGCACAACCAGCTGGGCAATACGATGGTCTACGTCACCCACGACCAAATCGAAGCGCTGACCCTGGCCGACCGGATCGCCGTGATGAAAGGCGGCGTGATCCAGCAACTGGCCGGACCGCAAGAGATTTACAACCGCCCGTCGAACCTGTTCGTGGCAGGCTTCATCGGCAGCCCCTCGATGAACTTCCTGCCCGGCAAGACCGTAGACGGCGGCAAGGCCTTAGTCTTCGGCGACCAGCGGATCGACCTTGCCGGCTATGACGGCGGCACGGTGCTGGAGCGGGATCAGGCGATCCTCGGGGTGCGGCCGGAACATATCACCGTATCGGCCAGCGCCCCCGCAGGCCCGTCGATCCCGGCGGTGGTGGAAATTGACGAGAACCTTGGTGCGGACAGCCTGTTGTGGCTCAAGGCCGGGGCAAAGGACATCTGCGTGCGCGTCCCCGTCGAAGGCCGCTTGCCGGCAGGGACGAAGGTGCACCTTGGCCTGGATATCGCCAAGGCGTCGCTCTTCGACACAAAGACCGAACAAAGGATCTGATGGATGCTTGATCTGGCGGGCGGCTGGACGCTTTCGGATGAAAGCGGCGCCCATGTTGTGCCTTTTGACCTTCCGGGTGACGGTGTCACCGCGCTGCATCAGGCCGGGCTGATCCCCGACCCCTACTTTGGCCGCAACGAATATGATGTGCGTTGGGTGTCTGAGCGTGACTGGACCGCGCGGCGCAGCTTTACCCATGACGGCAGCCCCTGTGATCTGGTGATCGATGGGTTGGACACCGTGGCCGAGGTACGGTTGAACGGGGTCCTGGTTCTTTCCGCCGCCAACATGCACCGGCGCTGGCGGGTCGATGTCTCGGCCGCCTTGCGCAACGGTGCGAATACGGTGGAAATCCTCTTCCGCTCTCCGGTGCGCGAAGCTGCAGCGCGGCAGGCGGGGATGCCGTTCTACATCCCCTATCAGCAGGTGAACGGCCCCATCCCCCACGCCAACATGCTGCGCAAGCAGCAGTGTGATTTCGGCTGGGACTGGAATATCGCGCTTGGCATCTTCGGCCTTTCCGGCGCCATCCGGCTTGAGGCGCATGGCCCCCGCATCGGCGATATCATCGTGACCCAGGCGCACCGGCCCGGCGTGGCCGAGGTGACGCTGGCCATCCATGCCGAGGGCGTGACGGAGGTGACCGCCACCCTGTGCGGCGTGACCGGGGCGGCCCGGTCCGGGCTGGCGTGGCGCGTGTGACACTTACCATTGCGGACCCCGTGCTGTGGTGGCCGTCGGGCCTTGGGGCGCAGGCGCTGCAAGAGTTGACTGTGACCGGGCAGGGCGCCAGCTCCACCCGCCGCATCGGCTTGCGCGACATGCGGCTGGTCTCTGAACTCGACGCCGCCGGGCGCAGCTTTGGCATAGAGGTGAATGGCCGGGCGGTCTTTGCCCGGGGGGCGAACTGGATTCCGGCGGATGCCCTCTCTGGCCGGATCACGCCGGATGCGGTGCGCGGTCTACTCCAGTCCGCGAAAGACGCCCACATGAACATGATCCGCATCTGGGGCGGCGGGCGCTATGAACCCGACTGGTTCTATGACCTTTGCGATGAGCTTGGCCTGATGGTCTGGCAGGATTTCATGTTCGCCTGCCACCTTTACCCCTCGACCCCCGCTTTCCTTGAGGAGGTGGATGCCGAGGTGCGCGATGTCGTTTCCAGGATCAGCCACCACGCCTGCATCGCCCTGTGGTGTGGCGATAATGAGCTGATCGGCGCGCTGACTTGGTTCCCCGAAAGCCGCAAGGACCGCGACCGATACCTTGTGAACTATGACCGGCTGAACCGCACGGTCGAGGCGGCGCTGCATGCTGTGCTGCCCGGTGCAAACTGGTGGCCATCGTCACCCAGCCCCGGCCCGCTGGCGTTCGGCGACGCCTGGCATGACGATTCCAGCGGCGACATGCATTTCTGGTCCGTCTGGCACGAAGGCCGCGACTTTGACCATTACCGCGATGTAAGCCCCCGGTTCTGCAGCGAATTCGGCTTCCAGTCCTATCCGTCGATGTCTACGGTCAAGGCCTTTGCGGCGCCTGAGGATTGGAACATCGCCAGCCCGGTGATGGAAAGCCATCAGAAGAACCCGGGTGGCAATGCCCGGATCGCCGAGACGATGTTCCGCTATTTCCGCTTCCCGGTGGATTTCCCCAGCTTCGTTTACCTCAGCCAGGTTCAGCAAGGCCTTGCGATCAAGACCGCCGTCACCCATTGGCGCAGCCTGAAGCCGCATTGCCAGGGCACGCTGTACTGGCAGCTGAATGACACCTGGCCGGTCTGTTCCTGGTCTGGCCTTGACCATGGCGGGAATTGGAAGCTCTTGCACCACATGGCTCAGGGCTTCTTCGCGCCGGTCACCGTGGTCGCCGTGCCGAAGGACGGGGCGATCACTTTGCGCGCGGTGAATGACGGGCCGGATGCCGTGCAGATCACTGTCAGCGCGCGGGCGGCGGCGATGGACGGGACCACGCGCGCCCTGGATGCGATGACCCTGACCGTCCCGACCGATGCCGCCATCACCGCCCTGACGCTTGCCCCCGGCGCGCTTACGGCGGGTGAGGTGCTGGTCTTCGACTGGACGGGCGACGCCACCGGCAGTGACTGTTTCGCGCCGAAACCGTGGAAGGCCTATGACCTCTCGCCGTCCGGCCTGCAGGTGGATGTCCATCAAGAGGGGGGTGTTTGGCATTTGACCATGAAAGTCAACGTACTCGCCCCCTATGTTACAGCAGAGTCTGAAGTGCCGGGCCGCTTTTCCGCCAATGCCGTCGACCCTGCTGCCCGGGCAGCCGGTGACCATCAACTTCACGCCCACGGACCCCGCGGCCCAACCCGCTTTCACCTTCACGGATCTCCATTCCGCCACCTATGGCGGCTGACGAAAGGCATGCCCATGTTCAGCTATCAACTCTATTCCTCGCGCAACTTCCCGCCGATGGACGCGACTTTCCGCATGGTTGCGGCGGCGGGCTACACCGCCGTCGAAGGCTATGGCGCGCTTTATGCCGATGATGCGGCGGTGGCCGCCACCCAGGCGGGGCTTGCCGCCACGGGCCTGACGATGCCGACCGGGCACTTCGGCCTTGGGCAGCTTGAAACTGACGTCGAAAAGGTGCTCGGGATCGCCAAGTCGCTGAAGATGGAGCGGCTTTACTGCCCCTATGTCATGCCAAACGACCGCCCGACCGATGCCGCGGGCTGGGTTGCCTTCGGCAAGCGGCTGCAGGCGGCGGGCGCGCCCTACAAGGCCGCGGGCTATGGCTTTGGCTGGCACAACCATGATTTCGAATTCAAGCCGCTCTCGGACGGCTCCCTTCCGCAGGACCGCATTTTCGAAGGCGGCCCGGGCCTGGAATGGGAGATGGACGTGGCCTGGGTCATCCGCTGCGGGGCTGACCCCCTCCCTTGGATTGCGAAATACCAGGACCGGATCACCGCCGCCCATGTCAAGGACATCGCCCCCGCAGGTGAGAACGCCGATGAGGATGGCTGGTCCGATGTCGGCCATGGCACGGTGGACTGGAAAGCCATCATGGCCGCGCTGCGCGGCATCGGCGTGCAGCATTTCGTCATGGAACACGACAACCCGAAGGATGACGCCCGCTTTGCGCTGCGCTCCATCGCTTCGGCCAAAGCCTTCTAAGGAATAGACACATGGCAAATCTTGGCTTGGGTATCATCGGCTGCGGCAACATCTCGACCAGCTATCTGCGGCTGGCGCCCCTCTTCAAGGGGCTGGAGGTGAAAGCGGTCGCCGATGTGAACATGGAGGCCGCAACCGCCCGCGCGACAGAGTTCAACGTGAAGGCGCAGTCGGTTGATGACCTTCTGGCCAACAAGGACGTCGATGTGGTCATCAACCTGACCATCCCCGACGCACATTACAGCGTGACCAAGCGGATATTGGAGGCCGGCAAGCACGCCTATTCCGAAAAGCCGCTGGTCCTGTCTTTGGAACAAGGCGTCACCCTGCGGGATCTGGCCAAGTCCAAGGGCCTTGCCGTCGGCTGCGCGCCCGATACCTTCCTTGGCGGGTCGCATCAGCAGGCCCGCGCGATCCTGGATGAGGGGCGCATCGGCACCATCACCGCAGGCTGTGCGGCGGTCCTGAACCACGGGATGGAGCATTGGCACCCGAACCCCGACTTCTTCTTCCTACCCGGTGCCGGGCCGATGCTGGACCTTGGCCCCTACTACGTCGCCAACCTGATCAACTTCCTTGGCCCGGTGCGGCGTGTGGGGGCGCTGACCTCCTCCGCGCAAGCCGCGCGCACCATCTCGAACGGCCCGCGCAATGGGGAAACGGTCCCGGTCAAGACGCCCACCAATATCCATGCCCTCTTGGAGTTCCACAACGGCGCCACGATCAACCTATCCACCTCCTGGGACGTCTGGCACCACAAGCGCAACCATTTTGAACTTTATGGCACCGAAGGCACCCTTTACGTCCCCGACCCCAACTTCTTTGGCGGCACGGTCGAGGTTGCCGGGCGCGATGGGGTTCTGACAACGGTCGAACCCTGGGATCACCCCTTCGGCAAGGTGAACCAGCACCACAATGGCCGCGACCTTGCGAACTACCGCACCGCCGGTCTGGCCGACATGGTCGCCGCCCTGACTGAAGGCCGCGATGCCCGCTGCAGCCTGGACCGAACGTTGCATGGGGTGGATGTGATGATGGCCTGCCTCACCTCGGGTGAGAGCGGCCAGTTCGTCACCCTGACCACCACCTGCACCCGGCCCGAGGCCCTGTCGCCCGAACAGGCCCGCGCGCTTTTGGTGTAAGGCAAAGCCTGCCCGGCTCCTCCCTGCCGGGCGGGACCAGCGGGTGGGGGGAATTGAGGGATCCCCCCCGCCCGCGCTCTGACAAATCACCCCCTGCCAAAGGTCTGATGATGCTGGAAAACCCCGTCCTGCGTGGCTTCAACGCTGACCCTTCGTTCTGCCGGGTGGGGGATGACTACTACATCGCCACCTCGACCTTCGAATGGTATCCAGGGGTGCAGATCCACCATTCCCGCGATCTGGTGAACTGGACGCTGGTCGCGCGGCCCCTGCGGCGTGCCAGCCAGCTGGACATGCGCGGCAACCCCGACAGTTGCGGCATCTGGGCGCCCTGCCTCAGCCATGCCGACGGGAAATTCTGGCTGGTCTATACGGATGTGAAGCGCCTGGATGGGGCGTTCAAGGATGCGCACAACTACATCGTCACTTGCGATGCCATCGACGGTGACTGGTCGGACCCGACCTATGTCACCTCCTCGGGCTTTGACCCCTCGCTTTTCCACGACACGGACGGGCGCAAGTACTTCGTCAACATGCGCTGGAACCACCGGGGCAAGGGCACCGGCCTGAACCCCGCGCATGATGCCTTTGACGGGATCGAGCTGCAGGAATGGCACCCCACGCGCGGCCTTTTGGGTGAGGTCACGACGATCTACACCGGCACCGACCTTGGCCTGACCGAAGCGCCACACCTTTTCCGGCATGGCGAGTATTACTACCTGACCACAGCCGAAGGCGGCACCGGCTATGACCATGCGGTCACTTTGGCCCGGTCGCGCGACATTCGCGGCCCCTATGAGACACATCCCGCCAAACACCTGATCACCGCGCGCTTTAGCCCGGAGAGCCCGATTCAGCGGATGGGTCATGGCCAGTATGTCGAAGGTCCGGATGGCCGCCACTGGCACAGCTACCTTTGCGGGCGGCCCCAGCAAGGCCCCCGTGGCCCGTTCTGCGCGACGGGGCGCGAAACGGGGCTGGCGGAGGTTGTCTGGCGCGACGGCTGGCTTTGGCTGAAAGATGGCGGCCAGCTGCCCCCTGTCACTATTGACCTGCCGGTTGCGCGCATCCCTGAGGCCCCGGTGGACTATGACTTCACCGGCCCCAGCCTGCCGCCCGACTTCCAATGGCTGCGCACGCCACACCCCGAACGCCTTTTCACCCTGACCGGCAGCGCCCTGCGCCTGACGGGCCGTGAAAGCCTGGGGTCCTGGTTCGAACAGACGCTGATCGCCCGCCGCCAGACCGAAGCCACCTACGCCGCCGAGGCGGATTTCGACGCCGACCCACCCAACTGGCAGCGCGCCGTGGGCCTGATCACCTATTACAACCGCCACAAGTTCCACGCCGCACTGATCACGCGCGAAGGCGGGCAGCGGGTCGTCAACCTTGTTTCTTGCCAAGGGGACTGGCCAGGTGAGGCACTGACCTTCCACGGCCAGCACCCGGTTCCCGATGTGAAGGTGACCCTAGGCGTGACAGTCGAACGCGCCAATCAGCGGTTCAGCGTCAACGGGGTCCCGGTCGGGCCTGTGCTTGACGCCTCGCTGGTGTCAGACGAAGGCGGGCGGGGGGAACATGCCTCGTTCACCGGGGCTTTCGTGGGCGTGGTGGCGCATGATCTTACCGGCCAGGGCTGGACGGCGGATGTGACGCGGTTCCGCTACGCCAACCGGATTTGATCACATCTTGATTGCCGGGGCGTTGCCGTCATAAAGGGGGCCAAGCGAGGGGAGCCCCGATGGACGCCGACAACCGGAAGATACCCAGCCATGAGGTGACCTACACGCGCCTGCGCGACATGATCCTTTATGGCCACCTCGCCCCAGGCGCGCCGGTGACCATCCAGGGCCTGATCGCCGACCTTGGTGCAGGCATGACCCCGGTGCGCGAAGCGATCCGCCGTCTGACCGCCGAAGGGGCGCTGCTGCCACAAGGCAACCGCCGCGTGGCCGTGCCGCAACTGTCGTCCGAGATGCTGGACCAGGTCGCCTTTGCGCGCCTGGCGATCGAGCCGAAACTGGCCGCTCTTGCCGCCCCCCGCCTGTCGCCCGCACAGATCGACCGGCTTGAGGCGATTGATGGTGCCGTGAACCGGGCAATTGATGCCGGAAAGCTGCCTGACTATCTTGCCGCCAACCACGCCTTCCACTTTGCCCTCTATGAAGCTGCCGATGCGCCGGTGCTTCTGGACCTTGCTCGGTCTCTTTGGCTGCGGGCGGGCCCCTCCTTGCGCGCCGTGATCGACCGCTACGGCCGCGAGGTCGCCCCCGACCTGCACCGCGAGGCCCTCGCTGCGATGCGCGCGGGTGATGTGACAGCCCTCGCCGCCGCCATCACCCGCGACATCCAGCAAGGTGTGGACCACGTCCGCCAAGCCCTTGCCGAAGGAAATTGAGCGCGCGGGGCGCGCGAAGACCCTTGTCTCGCCTCTGGCGCGCGAAGGGCGCGCCAACCGGCTCGGAAGATTGGGGTTTCACACCCCCAAGCCCCCGTGGGATATTTGTGCAGAAAGAAAGCGCAAGAAAGCGCCTATGTCTTTCTATCTGAGTGAAATATCCCGGGGGAGCGCCGAGGGGCTGGCCCCTCGCCCTTACCGCAGATGCGGGATGCGCCCGATCAGATTGTTGACCGGGCAGAGCATGGGCTGCAAAAATTTGATCAAATTTCTTGAAGCGCCGCGCGTTTGATCATATCCTGCCTGCAACCGGGTGCTTGATGCCCGACCTGCACCGCGAGGGATGCCCGATGAACATGATCACCAACCACCTGCCGACGGCTGAGCTGCAGCGCCTGGACGCTGCCCACCATTTCCACCCCTTCACCGACAAGGCCGGCCTTGCCGCCAAGGGCGCCGCGGGTCATCACCCGGGGCGAAGGTGTGTGGCTGACCGACAGCGAAGGCCACCGGATCATCGACGGGATGGCCGGCCTTTGGTGCGTCAACATCGGTTATGGCCGCAAGGAACTGGCCCAGGTCGCGGCGCGTCAGATGGAGGAGTTGGCCTATTACAACACCTTCTTCCAGACCACCCATATCCCCGCCATCGCCCTCGCGGCAGAGATCGCGAAGCTTGCCCCTGGTGACCTGAACCACGTCTTCTTCGCGGGGTCCGGGTCCGAGGCGAATGACACCAACATCCGCCTGGTCCGCCGCTATTGGGACGTGAAGGGCATGCCCTGGCGCAAGACCATCATCTCGCGCTGGAATGGCTATCACGGCTCTACCATGGGCGGCGGCAGCCTTGGGGGCATGAAGCCGATCCATGCCCATGGCGGCAAGATCGACGGGATCGAGCATATCGACCAGCCCTATTGGTGGGGGGAAGGTGGCGAGATGTCGGAAGATGACTTCGGCCTCGCCCGCGCGCGCCAGCTGGAGGAGAAGATCCTTGAACTTGGCCCCCACAACGTGGCTGCCTTCATCGGAGAGCCGATCCAGGGCGCGGGCGGGGTCATCATCCCGCCCAAGACCTACTGGCCGGAAATCCAGCGGATCTGCGACCAGTACGGCATCCTCTTGATCGCGGATGAGGTCATCACTGGCTTTGGCCGCACCGGCAACTGGTTCGGCAGCCAGACCTTTGGCATCAAGCCGCATATCATGACCATCGCCAAGGGTCTGTCCTCGGGCTATCAGCCGATCGGCGGGTCCATCGTCTGCGACGAGGTGGCCGAGGTTGTCGGTGGCGGGGGGGAGTTCTTCCACGGCTACACCTATTCCGGTCACCCGGTCGCGGCGGCGGTGGCGCTGGAAAACCTGCGGATCATGCAGGACGAGCATATCGTCGACCATGTCCGCGATGTGGCGCACCCCTACCTCAAGGCGCGCTGGGATGCATTGACGGACCATCCGCTGGTGGGGGAGGCGAAGCTGGTGGGCCTCATGGGGTCCATCGCGCTGACCCCGAACAAGGCCACGCGGGCCAAGTTCCCCGATGATGCCAATGTCGGCTACCGCTGCCGCGAGCGGTGCTTTGCCAATGACCTGATCATGCGCGCCGTGGGGGACCGGATGATCATCGCGCCGCCCCTGGTCATCACCACGGCTGAGATCGACATCCTGATCGACCGGGCGAAGAAAAGCCTGGACGAATGCTGGCAGGGCCTGAAGGCCGACGGGCTGGTCTGAGGGCTGACTGTCCACGGTGGACAAAAGCGCCAACCCCTTTGAAATCAAGGGGTTGGTTGCGGGCATTCAGGAAATGTTAAGACCTGCGCAGGCGATTGCGCCCGGACTTGCAGGCCTTAGCCAAGGGCGCCCATCACCAAGGGCTCAACCTCGTGCCAGCCTTCCCACATCATCTTCAGCGCGACGTAAAGGATGATGAGAAGGCCGACATAGGCGATCCAGCGATACTTGTTCAGCAGGTTGGCGATGAAGCTGGCGGCAAGGCCCATCAGCGCAATCGACAGGACCAGACCCACGATCAGCACGGTCGGGTGGCCATGCGCCGCCCCGGCGACGGCAAGGACGTTATCCAGGCTCATCGACACATCGGCGATGACGATCTGGGTCGCGGCCTGGGCGAAGGTCTTCTTCGGCGCGCCCCCGGCGATGGTGCCATCGGCGTTGAGGTCGGCATTGGCCAAAGCCTCGACCGCGGCGTCTTCCGCGACATGCGAGGTCGAAAGTTCCCGCCACATCTTCCAGCAGACCCAAAGCAGCAGCACGCCGCCGGCGAGCAGAAGGCCGGTAATTTCCAGAAGCTGCGTGGTGACCAGCGCAAAGCCGATCCGCATCACGGTGGCGGCGATGATGCCGACCAGGATCGCCTTGGCGCGCAGCTCTTTCGGCAGGCCCGCGGCGGCAAGGCCGATCACGATGGCGTTGTCCCCGGCAAGGACAAGGTCAATCCCGATCACCTGCATCAGCGCGGTGAAGCCTGCCGTCGTGAAGATTTCCATGCTGTCCCCGCTGCGTTCCGCGCCAATGTCGCTACGCCTTTGCCACGGTCGAGGCAAGGGGGCCGTCTTTTCAAGTCGGCAAAAGGCGGCTAGGGCAGGGGGATGCTGTCCTATCAACATCTTTACCATGCCGGGAACCTGGCCGACGTGCACAAGCATGCCACTTTGGCCTGGGTGCTGGAGTACCTGGTGCAAAAGGACAAGCCACTGTCCTATATCGAAACCCATGCCGGGCGCGGCGTTTATGACCTTGACGCGGATGAGGCGCTTAAAACCGGTGAGGCGGCGGCGGGCATCGCCTTGGCCGAGGCGCTGTTTCCAGCCGATCACCCCTATCGCCAGCGTCTGGCCGAAGCGCGGGCTGGCTATGGCGCGCGGGCCTATCCGGGGTCGCCCCTGATTGCGGCCTTGGGTCTGCGCGAAGGCGACACGATCCATCTTGCCGATCTCCACCCGCAAGAGGTGGCGCATTTGCGCGCTGTCGCCAAGGACTGGGGCGCGCATGTCTACAGCCAAGATGGCTTTCAACTGGCGCAGGCGATCACGCCGCCCACCCCCCGCCGGGGGATGCTGCTGATTGACCCGTCCTATGAGGTGAAAGCCGATTATGAGGCGATCCCCCGGCAGATGGCGGCGATCCACCGCAAATGGAACGTGGGCATCCTGATCCTTTGGTATCCGATCCTGCGGGGTGGGGCACAAGGCCCGATGGCCCGCGCGCTTGAGGACGCCTTTCCAGAGGGTGTAAGGCATGAGGTGCGCTTTCCCCCCGCGCGGGACGGGCACCGGATGGAAGGCTCGGGCCTTTTTGTGGTGAACCCACCTTACGGGCTGGACGGGGAACTTGCCGCCATCACTAGGCGTTTTCAGGCGCTTTCCAAACCCGCGAAGGGGGCCTAGATAAACCTGATGATTGACGCACTTCTTCGGCGCCTGCTGGCGCCCGCCCCGACGACCTTGCCTGAACCTGACGCCCGTCTGGCGCTGGCCGCACTCCTCGTGCGGATTGCCCGGACCGATGGGCTTTATTCGGCCGAGGAGGTGGAGCGGATTGACCGCGTTCTTGCCCGCCGCCACGGCTTTGGCCCGTTCGAGGCCGCGCGCTTGCGCACCGAGGCCGAGGCGTTTGAGGCGGCCGCCCCCGACACCGTGCGCTTCACCCGTGCCTTGAAGGCGGCCACGGTGCTGGAAGACCGGGCCGAGCTGATGGTGGCGCTGTGGTCAGTGGCCCTTGCGGACGGGTTGCGCGACGCCGAGGAAGACCGGCTGCTGCGGCTGGTGGCGAACCTTCTGGGGCTGACCGATGTGGAATCGGCGCAGGCCCGGCAAAGGGCCGAGCGGGCGTGAACGGCATCTTGGTCCCGATTGCCAGCCTTGGCATGTATGATTTCGGCCCGGCGATGGCCGCGAATGACCGGCTTTGGGCCGGGCTGCGCGGCCGGTTGCGGGCTGTCGGTGTTGCGGCGCCGGACGCGCTGACGCGGGGAGAGGGGGCCTTTTGGCCTGCATGGGAGGCGCCGAACCTTCTTCTGTCGCAGACCTGCGGCTATCCGTTCCGGGCGCGGCTGGTGGGCCGGGTCACTTACGTCGGCACGCCGGATTACGGGGTCGAAGGCTGCGCGCCGGGCCAGTACCGGTCGGTCTTCGTGGTGCGCCGGGATGACCCGGCCGAATCGGCCCTGCTGCAGGAGCTGATGCGGCGACCGACCGCGCTGGTGGCCTGGGAGCGCGACTTGCGCCACGCGCGTGCCGCACTGGCCGTGATGAACTTCGATGTCGTGGTGGCCGATACCCATCTGCCCGACGGCTCCGGCTGTCTCTGATCGCCGACGCCGCCGGGGTTTTCCATCTTGTCGGGGTAGACCTCGATGCCGCGCTCCGCGCGGAGTTGTGCGATAACCTTTTGCGTCGCCAGCGTGCTGGCGAACTGGCCGAACAGGTTCAAGCGCATGACCTGGCCCAGCACCGGGGCGTTCATCTTCCACGAATCAATCTTGCGGCGGCCCTCCGGCGTCCGCGGGTTGTAGCGGGGGCCTTCCTTCGGCTTGACGGTGACGCCCAGCACCATGCCCGCCATCTCGCGCGTGGCGGCGAGAGCGGTGACGTTGCGTTTTGCTTTGTGGCTGTTTGTGGCGCTGGCGGTGGTCTCCGTCGCCATCAAGTTCACCGGGGACTTCGCGGCGGAGAGAGTTGGTGCCCTGCCAGACTTGAACAAGGCGTTGATCGAGCAACACGAGGAATCGGCGGACCAGGCGACAACCGGCGTGTTCTTCATGGGCATCGTGGGGGCAGTGGCGCTGATTCTTTCCCGTGGTGGGCGTGCAACGCCAAAACTGGTCATTGGGTTTGCTCGCGTTGCTGGCGTTGGCGACCTTTGCCATGATGGCGCGCACGGCGAGTTTTGGCGGACACATCAGGCATCCGGAGATTCGTCCCAATGCCCCGCAGGCGCCATGAGCAAGCTGGCCTGGTACTGGCACCGACTGCGGGCGATGAGCCCGGGCGAGGTTGCATTGCACGTGCGCAAGAAGCTGCGGCAAGATCGCGCGGAGGGGCGTCGAATCTCTTGCTGCGCAAGGTGATGGAAGAGCACATCGCCTTCAACAGGGTGCTGGGGCTGAAGGTGGAGTCGTTCGACCCGCACGCGCCGAAGCTGCGCTTCGACATGCGCCCGGAGCTGGTCGGCAACCCGGTGCGCCGCATCCTGCACGGCGGCGTCATCTCCGCCACGCTCGACGTCGCCGGCGGGTTCGATGTTTAGCGGATTAAAGTCCGAGTTCTTCCGCAGCGTAAGCAAGCGTGGCAGCGACATCATGCGGTTCCATCCCCTCGTCGGCTTGCCTTCGTTGACGTTGAAGATGCCCCACGGGCTCGAGCCATCGACGAACTCCAGCCAATCCGCGAGCGCCTCGCCCTTGGATTCGTAGTACAAAATGATCCCCACGCCGGCAGCCGCGAATGCCACGAGGAGCCAGTCGCGCCCTACGGCCTTCTCGCCAAACACAAACACGCCGACGAGCAGCACCCACACCGGC
>JAAUPC010000389.1 GCA_012036325.1 Paracoccaceae bacterium | reverse complement strand
TCTCCCGGCCGGGAAAGAGCGGTTGGGTCGGTCGGCTGGTTACAGCATAACGTAGGCGCGTGACACCAGCGTGACACATCCAGGATTCAAAAGAAACTGTTCGCCAGCGCCGTGGAAAAGCCTGGCTGCGGTTGGGCGCTGGTGCAGCAAAATTTCACAGACAAGCAACGCGTGCCTGGGTGGGCTAGATTGGGGACGCCCTTGTCATCCTCGTTGAATTTACAAACCAGATATGTTGGTGTACACTACTTCTACCAAGCGCCACTCGCTTGGTCGATTACGGATTGAACCGGTCACCTAACCTCACTTTCGTGACAGGTTCAACGACAGAGGATGCAGCAGCAGTGCGACTCTCCTTGTCACCCTGTCTCCTTGTCACCCTGTCTCGTTCTTAGCACAGGAGAGTATTTGTGTCCACCACCCGCACCTATCCGTCGCCCGCTGAAGTGAAAAAAGGCCTGAGCGGGCAGCAATATATTGCCAACGACGACGATCGCCACCACCGTCTACCTGACGCAACAACTGGGCAAGCCCTTGCTCACCGAAGGCCCGGCCGGCGTGGGCAAGACGGAGCTGGCCAAGGCCATTGCCAGCGCCACCGGTCGGGAATTGATCCGCCTGCAGTGTTACGAAGGTTTGGACGAAACCAAAGCGCTCTACGAATGGGAGTACGCCAAACAACTGCTCTACACCCAACTGCTGCGCGACAAGCTGCAAGATACCCTGGCCGGTTCCACCAGCTTAGCCAGCGCGGCCGATCGGCTGGCGCAGGAAGAGGATGTCTTCTTCTCCATGCGCTTCCTGCTGCAACGCCCGCTGCTCAAGGCGATCCTGAGCGAGCAACCCTCCGTCCTGCTGATCGACGAGATCGACCGCGCCGACGCCGAGTTTGAAGCCTTCTTGCTCGAAGTACTCAGCGATTTTCAGGTCAGCGTGCCGGAGCTAGGCACCCTGGTCGCCAAACACCGCCCGATTGTGCTGCTCACCAGCAATAACACGCGTGAACTGAGCGAGGCGCTCAAACGCCGCTGTCTCTATCTCTTTATCGGCTACCCATCGGTAGAGCAAGAGCTGGCGGTGGTACGCCTGAAGGTACCCGAACTCAACCCCAAACTGGCGCAACAGGCCGTGGAACTGGTGCAAAAGCTGCGCAGCCTCGACTTGCGCAAGTTGCCCAGCATCAGCGAAACGCTCGATTGGGCCAAGTCACTGGTCGCGCTCAACGCCAAGTCCCTCGACACGCAAACTCTCGAAAACACCATGACGTCCTGCTCAAACACGAAAGCGACCTGCAAAAGGTCAAACGCCGGATGCAGAGCGGCAGCAGCGGCAAGGGCAGCAGCGGCAAACGCCCCGGTCACCGCCTCGCGCACCGGGCCTGATCGCGCCCGCAGCCACAGCCCGCCCAGACCTGCCGGATCGACCGCCAATGCCATCAATACCAATCGCACCCTCTCCCAGGCGGGGGACGTCACCACAGGGTCAGCAATGGCGGACATCTCGGTCAGGGCAAGACCTCCGTCAACGTCCGGCCCACGCGGGCGGCGGAGCCTGCCTCGTCCAGCGGGTCACGGCGCAGGCGGTGTGACAGGGCCATCGGCGCGACCCGGCGCAGATGGGTGCGGCGCACGGTGGTGTCGCCTTCGAACGCGGCCAAGGCGCGGGCGGTGCGCAGCAGGGTCAACTCTCCCCGCAAGCCATCAGACCCCAGCGCCAGACACAGGGCCGCGCAGTCATGCAGCACCACGCCGGGGGTCTTCAGCCTTGGCAAAGCCTCACGCGCCGCCAAAATCTGGTTGCGCAGACCCGCATCCATCACCCGCCAGGTCTTCATGAACTTGTCATGCTGGTTTTCATAGGCATCGCGACGGCGGATCACCTCAACCCGTGTCTCAATATCCTTGGGGCTGGTCACCTCCACTGACAGCCCGAACCGGTCCAAAAGCTGCGGGCGCAATTCACCCTCCTCGGGGTTGCCCGACCCCACCAGCACGAACCGCGCCGGATGGCGGATCGACAGCCCCTCCCGCTCCACCACGTTTTCGCCCGATTGGGCCACGTCGAGGAGGAGGTCCACGATGTGATCCTCCAAGAGGTTCACCTCGTCGATGTAAAGATACCCTCGGTTCGCTCGGGCCAGAAGGCCAGGCTCAAACGCCTTTTCCCCGCGCGTCAGGGCGCGTTCGATGTCGAGGGCCCCCACCACCCGGTCTTCGGTCACGCCCAGCGGCAGGTCGACGACGGGCGTGGGCTTGGTGACGATCCGGCCCGTCACCCCTTGCGCCCAATCGGGGGAAAGGTTGCGGCGGGGGGCGTTGATCGGGCAACCCTCAACCGCCTCAATCGGCGGGAGAAGCGCCGCCAAGGCGCGCACGGCGGTGGATTTGCCAGTGCCCCGGTCGCCGAAGACCAAGACCCCGCCAATGCCGGGATCAATCGCTGTCAGGATCATCGCTGACTTCATGTCCTCTTGCCCGACGATGGCCGAGAAGGGGAAAGGCTGGCGCGGGGCGTGGGGCTTGGTCATCACGGGCCTCATTCGGCAGGGGTCGGGGGAAGGAAAGGGGCACGCCCCGACTGTCAGAGCCAAGAGCGGTCGGTACAATCGCCATGGCGGCGATCTGGTCGCTTCCCTCCCCCCGCGTGGGGGAGGGAGAGGGAGGGGGGGCCTCCGCCGCAGGGCCGCGCGGCAAAAGGGGCACGCCATTCCAGCGGCCTTCGGACCCTAGAACGCGGAAGCGGGCGTAAAGCTCATCGTTGAACCAGCCTTCGGCGCGCACGGCCTGGATGGCGCGGCCATGCGGGCCATCGCCCCGGGCAAAACGGGCCATGCTGGCGGTGTCAGGCCAGATGGAAAAGGTGATCTGGTGCAAAAGCGGCACCTCACCGATGCCGATCTTGAAAAGGACATTCGGGTCAGCCCCGATCACGGCCGAGATGTCGGGCACGCGCTTCCAGAACCGCAAGGCCCGGCCAGGCTTCACGCTGGCGCGGGTCAGCACGGCCAGCGGGCCTTCGCCATCGGGCCAGGCGCCGGCCCACGCATGCGTCCACGGCATCGGCGCGCGACTGGTGCGGAAGCGATCGGCGGTGGCGCGCTGCTCATCCACCGACACCGACAGGATCTGCGCCCCGAACGTCGTCAGCAGCCGCGCCACCCAGTAGAGCACGAACGAGCCATGCCGGAAGGCGGCGAAGCGGCGTTCGATCTCCGGCGAAAGCACCTTGACAATTACAAACCTCCGCCCTAAAAGCAACACATCGCTGATTTGTCCATACTTGAGCTGCTGTATAACCGGCCGCAGCTCCCGCTGCATCGCACTGGTTGGACCTTATCTCTCCGGCAAGACAACTCTCCTCGAAGCCATCCTCGCCCGCACCGGCGCCGTCACGCGCCAGGGCAGGGTGATGGACAGGAACACGGTTGGAGACGCTTCCCCTGAAGCGCGCG
>JAAUPC010000388.1 GCA_012036325.1 Paracoccaceae bacterium | reverse complement strand
GCGGCCTTGCGCGCCTCGGGGTCCATTTTCCCCAGCGTTGCCATCTGCGCCGAAATCTCGCCCTTTCTTGCCAAGGGCGGCCACCCGCACCTCTTCCAGCGCGGCCTCGGAACCGGCGGCGGCGATCATCGCCAGATAGCGGGGCTCGAAGATGTGGAGGGGGCACTGGATGCGCGGCTGCCGGGGCCGCGGTCGGAAGATGAATTCGGCCTTCTGGAATCTCATGTCCACGGCATGCTCGACCGGATCGAAAACCTGAACCGCGCGACGCACCGCTTGTCTGATACCATCGCGCACGAACTCCGCACGCCGCTGAACCGGATGCTCCAGAAGCTGCAACGCGTCGAGGGCCAGGAAGAGGTAACGGATGAGCTGAAGGCCGAAATGCGCCAGGCGATCCGCATGTTCGACAGCTTGCTCGACATCAGCCGGGCCGAAGCAGATCAAGGCACCGGCGGCGGGCTGGTGCCGGTGGACCTTTCATCCGTCCTGGCCGAGGTGTGGGAGCTTTATGACCCCCTTGCCGAAGATCGGGGCCTGGTGACGGGGGCCACGATCGCCCCCGGCCTGCAGGTGCTGGGCGACCGCAACCTGATTGCGCAGCTGGTGGCGAACCTGATGGACAACGCAATCAAGTATTGCGCGGCGGGGGATCGTCTGACGCTGACCCTCTCTCCGAACGGCGACCGCCATCTGATGCGTGTGGCCGATACCGGCCCCGGCCTGCCCGCCGACATGCGCGGCGAGGCGTTTGAGCGTTTCGTCCGTGCCGAGCGAGACCGGGGCGTCAAGGGTCATGGTCTGGGTCTTGCCCTCGTGCGGGCGATTGCCGCCCGGCACGGCGCGCGGCTGACGATCCCCGAAGGTGCGGGCGGATTCACGCTTGAAATCCACTGGCCAAGGCTTCAGCAATCGGACTGACCCTTACGGCCCGGAAAACTCATGCGGCGTGCCCTGCTTTCCTTGCTTGTGCTTCTAGGCTGCGCGCCGTGGAACCAACCGCAGAACCAGCCCCTGCAGGGCGAGAACGCCAGCCTGGTGGAACCTGCGGTGGTGGGGGATGGCGAGCTTTACATCGGCCTCGCCTTTTCGGGCGGCGGGTTCCGCGCCACCTCCTTCGCCTATGGCATGCTGGAAGAATTGCGCGCGGCAGGGGTGGAAACCGGCACGCCGGATGGCCTTCTGGATCAAGTGCGGCTTGTGTCGGGCGTGTCCGGCGGGTCGATCATGGCGGCGCAGTTCGGCTTGCGCGGCCCCGCAGGCCTGACCGGCTTTCGCGAAGATTTCCTGATGACGGATGGTGAGGCCTATATGGTCACTTCCGGCCTCAACCCCCTGACCATCGTGAAAGGGGTAGCAGGCGGAGTGAACGGGCGCGATACCTTCGGGCGTTACCTAGATGATACCCTGTTCAACGGCGCCACCTTCAGTGATCTGCGCAAAGCCTCGCGCATCAAGACCTGGATCAACGCCACCGACATGGCGAACAACACGCCGTTCCTCTTCAGCCCTGAGACGTTCGATGCCTTGTGTTCCGACCTCTCCAAAGTGCGCCTTAGTGAGGCGGTTGCGGCCAGCGCCGCTTTCCCCCTCGTCTTCACCCCCATTGTTCTTGAGGCGCATCAGGGCAAATGTGATTACCGCGAACCGGACTGGCTGACCGCCGCCCGCTATAACCCCGAGGCGACGGCAGCAATGCGCGCCCATGCCCGGGCGCTGGAAAGCTATACCAACGCGGATGAGGTGAAGTTCGTCAAACTGCTGGACGGCGGGATCACTGACAACTTCGGCACCACCGGTCTGGCCGTGGAACGCGCCCGGGCGCAGGTGCCTTATGCGCCTTTGACGGCGGAAGAGGCGGTCAAGCTGAAGCGCATGCTGTTTCTTGTCGCAAATGCGGGGGTGGAAGAGGATTACGACTGGACGCAAAAGGTCTCCGGCCCTGGCGGGGTGAACCTTGCGATGTCGATTGCCACGAGCGCAATGTCGGCCGCCAGCCGCTCTGGCTACGACTCCATGCGAGGCGAGTTGCGGTTCTGGGAGGCAGAGCTGATCGACTGGCGCTGCGACCTGCCGCTGGAAGAGGTGCGCCGCCTGCGCGGCTCCACCGCAGGGTGGGACTGCAAGGATGTGAAACTGTTCGTCGGTGAGGCGAGCTTCGCCAGCCTCCCCCCCGCCCTGCGCGATGACCTGAACAAGGTGCCAACTCGGCTGAAGCTGCAGCCGCGTCAGGTGGATATGGTGATCGAGGCTGGCCGCCTTGCCACCCGCATGACGCCCGAATTCAACGGATTCCTTGCTTCGCTGGACGGTAACGCGGTGGAGGGCCGGATCGAAGACGGCATCGCGGCGGGCGGGCGCAGGGTCATGCCGCTGGGGAATTAGATCGGCGGGTTCGGCAGGTGCAGCATTTGGCCTGCCCGCCCGACTTCGGCGGCAGGACGACATCGGGCCGCGCCCGACTGCACACCCCCGGTGACAAATCCGGTCATCTGCAGGATGACACTTGTCCCATAGAGGTCCTTGGTTATCGTTGCCGCATCATGCGCCAGCCCCTTTCCGCCATTTTCAGCCTTGCGACCCTTCTGACCGCACCACCTGTGCTGGCCGAGGTGCGGGCGGTTCTGGTGGGGGTCAGCGATTACCTCGTGCTGGATGCCGATCTGAAAGGCCCCTCAAACGACGTGCAGCTGATGGCGGAAACGCTTGCCCTGCGGGGGGTGGAGCCTGCGGCGATGACGGTTCTGACCGCTGATCCCAGCGGCCTGCCGGAGGGCGTGGCCGTGGCCCCACCGCTGCGCGACGGTATTCTTGCAGCGATGGAGGCGGTCGCGGCGGCCTCTGCCCCCGGGGATACGGTGGTCTTCTATTTCTCCGGTCATGGGGCGCAGGCCCCGGATATGTCGGGCGACGAGGGCGGCGGATATGACGAGATTCTGCTTCCCGCCGATGCCGCGGGCTGGAAGGGTTCTATCGGTGCTGTCGAGAACGCGATCCTGGATGATGAGCTGCAGGCCTGGGCGCAAGGCCTGTTGTCGACGGGCGTGCAGGTGGTGGGGCTGATCGACGCCTGCCATTCCGCCACTGGCTTCCGCTCGGTAGGGGGCGCGGGCGTGGCGCGGGTGGTGGAGGAGGGGGCGCTGGGCATCCCGCAAAGCGTGGTGCCGGTGGCGGGCGATCCCGTGCCGCCTCTCAGTGGCGACTTCGTGTTCCTCTACTCCTCGCAGTCTGATCAGCGGTCGTTTGAATATCCGTTGGGGGATGGGTCCTGGCATGGTGAGTTCACTTTGCGTCTGGCCCAGGCCTTGCAAGGTGCGGATCAGGCCAGTTGGGCGCAGGTGCTGGCGGCGGCGACCGAAAGCATGGTCCAGGGCCCCGCCCGGCAGATGCCGGATGGCGAAGGCACGCTTCTGCAGGCGCAGGTCTTTGGGACGGGCGCAGCTGCGGCGCGGTTTCCGGTGGCGGGGGGCAAGCTCTCG
>JAAUPC010000387.1 GCA_012036325.1 Paracoccaceae bacterium | reverse complement strand
ACTTGCTATTGTTGCTGGTCTAAGATAGATACCAATTCGTTGCCAGAGATAACACGAATGCCTAGTTGCTTTAACTGTGCAATAGAGTTTACGCGTCAACAGATCTCGATCAATAGTGACAATATAATCTGCTATACCATAGATCGCTGTAGCGATTACCTTGTCATCATCTGGATCGCGACACAGGCGCGGTATTTCCGGTAGTTCAACCACTTCAAGGTCGTCCAGCAGATGACTATGAAAGGCACGCCAGAAGTTCTGGGTAAAGGATAGTGGCAACTTCAGGATAGGTAAAGACTCGTAAATATTCCTCGATCAGTTCTGGCGAGGCTACTACAGTGAAGCGTGCCGATTCCCAGGCCCATCAAATGGTGAACCGGAATCGACATCTCCTGCTTGTCTGCAGCCGCATACGTACACGCCGCCGAACCCAGGCCCCTCAGGCTCGCCTGGCACGCCACCAGCTTCGCCTGCTCCCGCGCCCGCTTCAGCGACGGCACCTCGGCCTTCAGCCGCTTCCAGTGCTTGTCCAGCCGCCAGGCCAGTGCGCGGGCATCGCGGTGGATCTGGTCCCAGCTGACGTGAAACCCTTTTTCATGCGGCAGGCGTTCGGCGGACATGGGTGGCTCCCTTCAGGTGGCGACGATCTTTATGCCAAGGAGGGCCAGCGCGGCCCCGAAGCAGCGGTCGATCACGGTTTTCAGGCTGATATAGGTGGCCCGCGTCCGCTCAAGCGAAAAGACGCGCGCGACAAGGCTGTTCCAGAGCGTCTCCATCACCAGGATCAGGGCCAGAAGGCTGGCCAAGACCCATGCGGGCGTGCCGGGGCTGATGGTGCCAAGGAAGATCGAGGAATAGATCACCACGGCCTTCGGGTTTGACAGGTTGGTCCAGAGACCCAGGCGGAAGGCGGCAAAGGGGGTGCGGGGGATCGGGCGGGCATCCTCGGTCCGGAAGGGCGTCGCCGCGTCGCGCCAAAGGTGCCAGGCCATCCACAGAAGATACCCCGCCCCGCCGATCTTCAGCGCCCAGAGAAGCGAGGGGGCTGCGTCAAAGATCAGCTGCAGCCCGAACATCGCGGCCAGCGCCCAGAAGACCGCGCCGGATGCGATGCCCAGGGCCAGCATGACACCGGTCCGGAAGCCTTCGGTCAGGCCGGTGCGGGCCGACATCAACACGGCGGGACCAGGAGAGATGACGGCGAAAAGGACAAGCCCCGCAAAAGCGAGGAAGGCCGCGACGGTCACTGACCGCCCTCTTTCTTGCCGGTGACGATGTCGATGTCAGGCGCATCGATCGCCTTCATGCCGACGACATGATAGCCCGCGTCAACATGCAGGTTTTCGCCCGTGGTGCCCGAGCCAAGATCGGACAGAAGGTAGAGGGCGGCCTTGCCCACCTCTTCTTGCGTCACGTTGCGGCGCAGCGGCGAGTTCAGCTCATTCCAGCGCATGATATAGCGGAAATCACCGATGCCGGAGGCGGCCAGCGTCTTGATCGGCCCGGCGGAGATGGCGTTGACGCGGATGCCGTCCTTGCCCAGATCCTCGGCCAGATACTTGACCGACGCCTCAAGCCCCGCCTTCGCCACGCCCATCACGTTGTAATGCGGCATGACCTTTTCCGCGCCGAAATAGGTCAGCGTCAGAAGGCTGCCCCCCGGCCCCATCATTGCCGCCGCGCGCTGGCAGACGGCGGTGAAGCTGTAGACCGAAATGTCCATCGCCAGCGCAAAGCCTGCGCGGCTGGTGTCGACATAGCGGCCGCGCAGCTCGTTCTTGTCGGCAAAGCCGATGGCATGGACCAGAAAGTCCAGCTGCCCCCATTCGGCTTGCAGGGCCTGGAACAGCGCATCGATGCTGTCGTCGCTGGCCACGTCGCATTCGTAAAGCTTCGGCGTGCCGAGGCTGGCGGCTAAAGGCTCCACCCGTTTTTTCAGCGCTTCGCCCTGGTAGGAGAAGGCGAGTTCCGCCCCCTGCGCCGCCACCGCCTGCGCGATGCCCCAGGCGATCGACTTGTCGTTCGCAAGGCCCATGATCAGCCCGCGCTTGCCTTGCATCAGTCCGGTTGACATTCCTGACCCCTAGCCCACCTTTGCATCGGTTTCGACGTGTAGGCGAAGCGGGCCCGTCCTTCAAGGCGGGTCCTGCCGCCGATGGCAAGGAGTTCCCATATGGACCGCAACGGCATCTTCGCGGGCAGCGACCCATTCGCGCTGGCCCAGAGCTGGTTGAGCGAGGCCGAACCCCTGGAACCGAACGACCCGAACGCCATTGCCCTGGCCACGGTTGATCCGGACGGCCTGCCCAATGTCCGCATGGTTCTGCTGAAAGAGATCGAGCTTTCGGGCCGGGGCGGCGGGGCCTTCGTGTTCTACACGAACTACGACTCGCAGAAGGGTCAGGAAATCACGACCTCGGGCAAGGCGGCCTTCGTGCTGCACTGGAAATCGCTGCGCCGCCAGATCCGGGTGCGTGGGCTGACGGAGCGGGAGGATGGCCCGCAGGCCGATGCCTATTATGCAAGCCGCAGTCTGAAATCGCGCCTGGGGGCCTGGGCGTCCCAGCAATCGCAGCCCCTGTCGTCGCGTGAAGCGCTGATGGCCGAAGCGGCGCGGGTCGCCATCACCAAAGGCGCGAATCCCGCCCGCCCGCCAAACTGGGGCGGCATCCGGATTCTGCCCCTGGAAATCGAGTTCTGGGCTGACGGTGCCTTCCGGTTGCATGACCGCTTTCGTTGGTCGCGCAGAGGGCTGGACGAAGCCTGGTTGACGCAACGTCTTAATCCCTAGTTTTGACACAGTTGCGTCACAGCCTGCCCAAATGGTGCGGATTCGGCCTTGAACCCGAAAGGTTAATCGTCGCAAGTGGCGCACTTAAGGGGCTCATTCTGGGGAGAAGGCCTTGCAATGACGGAAGACGAAGAGGTCATGCAGATCGTGCATGGTCGGGTTAAGTGGTTTGATCCTTCGAAGGGTTTTGGTTTTATTGTTTCCGACGACACAGAAACCGATATTCTGTTGCACGCGAATGTGCTGCGGAACTACGGCCAAGGTTCGGTGGCCGATGGCGCGGGCATTATTGTGCGCGTCCAGAAAACCTCGCGCGGCGTTCAGGCCGTCGAGGTCATGCGCGTAGATCCGCCGGAAGGCGTGGTGTTTCCGCTTGCCGATGAAGCCGGGCAGATGCTGGGTGAGGATATCCTGGCCCTGCCGATGGAGCCTGCCCGGGTCAAGTGGTTCGACAAGGGCAAGGGGTTCGGCTTTGCCAATGTCTTCGGCCGCGCCGAGGATGTGTTCATCCATGCCGAAGTGCTGCGGGTGTCCGGCTTTGCGGACCTTGCCGCAGGTGAGGCGGTGGCGCTGCGCATCATCGATGGCCGTCGCGGCCGGATGGCCGTTCAGGTCGTCTCGTGGGAGGCCGCCACGCGCGGCCTGCCTTGATGCGCCGCGGTCTGATCCCTTGCCTTCTTCTGGCCGCCCTGCCCGCGGTGG
>JAAUPC010000012.1 GCA_012036325.1 Paracoccaceae bacterium | reverse complement strand
GCAACAAGCGGTGGCCGGGCGGCAGGTCGGGCGCGGGCGCGCGGGCATCCTGCAGGGTCAGGGTCATGCGCCCGCGCACAACCGGATGCTGATGACGCATGCGCATCGCATGTTCCCTGATGCTGCGCAGCAGGGACAGCACGTTGACCGGGCTTTGCACCAGACGCCGCACCGCACCCAGCCAGTCGCGCGCCTTGATCGCCTCAAGCGTGCGGACATAGTGCAGGTCCCGGGTATGAGCCCGGATCCGCCGGCCAAGCGCGGGTCGCAGCGCATGGTCCTGTGGCGCCAGACCCCGCAGAAATGCGGTCTGGGCCGCGATCATCCGCTCAAGGTTTGCGGCACTTTGGCGGTGCGACGTGGACATCCTGTGCCGCCGATAAAGATACATCGGTTCGGGGATCACCGTAAAACTGGCCCCGGCCAGCAAGAGCCGCAGATAAAGATTGTGATCCTCGTCAATACGAAGACTTTCATCATAGCGCAGCTGCGCCAAAGCCTCGCCCCGGATCAGCGGCTTGAGATAGCCAAGCGACACATCGCTTTTGCCGCAGATATCGCCCGTTATCATCTCGACTGCGGCAATCCGGTGCGGCCCCTGCAAGGCCAGCGCTTGCAGAAGCGTGCCCTGATCTTCGCCGAAGTAGATCAGATCATCGGCCACGATATCCGCCTCAAGCGCCCGGGCCGCGTGCAACAGACGGGCAAGCCGTTCAGGGTGGATCAGATCGTCCGAATCGACGATGGCGACCCAATCGCCCGTCGCGGCCGCCAGCGCACGGTTGCGTGCGGCAGCTGGACCTGAGGCCGTCGGCGCCAAGTCCACCCGGCTTGCTGCGGCGGGCGCCTCGACGAGTTTTATGCGGGGGTCATCGGCCATCATCTCACGGATGATGTCGCGGCTGGCGTCGGCTGACCCGTCATCGCTGATGATCAGTTCCAGGGCGCTGTGGGTCTGGGCCAGCACCGACCTGATCGCCTGACGAAGATAGGCCGCGCCATTGTAATTGGCCATGACCACGGAAATGCGCTGCTGGCCGCCGGCGGGCTGGCACAGGTCGGCCGGGTCCAGCGGGCCCAATGGGGGGGGCAGATCACTCACCTCCGGTCCCTTGGGCGAAAGTCAGGCGCAGTTCGGCAATCTGGCGTCCCGACAGGCTGAGCGCGACAGCCGCATAGACCACCGCCCCAAGGGTGACCTGCAGCGCCAAAACCAGCCAAGGCGCCAGCGGGGGCAGCAGCATCGGCACGGCAAGAACGATCACGCACATCACCAGCATGGCCATCAGCGGCATCAGCACCGCCTCAAGATAGCTTCGCAAAGAGATCCCGATCAGCCGCCGCGCGATGAGATAGAAGAACGGCAACGCAGCCGCGTGCAGAACGACAAGGCCGATCATGACCGCCTCGATCCCGCTGCCGATGAAGACCACGATCAATACCGCCACCAAGGCCTGACGCAAAAGATCAAGCTTGAACCAGATGTCCACCCGTCCCAGACCGCTGGCCAGCGAGGCTGTCGGAACCGCGAGCGCCCCGATCAGGCCGACCAAGGCAAAAGCCTTGATCGCAGGCATTGCGGGCAGCCAATGCGCGCCGAAGATCACGGGCACGGCACTGTCGGCCAGGACGAAAAGGCCGCCGAAGATCGGGAAGGTCACCAGCGTCGTTGCCCGCACGGCATTGCCGAATGCCGCGACATGGCGGTCCGGCATCCGCTGGATGGCTGCGAAAAATACTCCGGTCACTGGCTGGATTGCCCCGGCGGTGATGCCGTTCAACAGGTCATGCAACCGCTTACCCAGAAAGTACAGGCCCAGCACGGCCGGCCCTGCCATGAAACCCAACAATAGCCGGTCAAGGTTCAAAAAGTGCAGCGCGTTGTTCCCGCAGGCAAAAAGCCCGTAGCGCATCAGGTCTCGCAGCGCCAAGAACCTTGGCCGCAAGCCTGGTCGCCACCGCGCGGCCCAGACCAGAATGATCAGCGACACGACCGAGGTGATCATCGGCGCCATGGCCAGCGCCCAAAGCCCATAGCCTTGCAGGGCCATCACGATGCAGATCAGCCCGCCCAAAGTGTTGCCAACCGCCGTGCGCGCGGCGACATGCTTGAACTGCATCGCCCGCACCACCAGCGCCTGTGGCACCACCGCGGCCAGATCAAGCAACAGCTTGACCCCGAAGAAGGGCAGCAGCAGCGCCAAGACCGGCTCCCCGCTCCACTCGGCCACGGGACGGGCCACCAGCAGGATTGGAATGTAAAGTGCTATGCCTGACCCGATGCAAAGCCAGAACACGGCATCCAGATGCTCATCACTGATTTCAGCGCGCTGGATGATCGCCTCGCCAAATCCGCCTGCCGTGGCGCAGCCGAAAAAGGTCACGATCGAGATCGCCAGCGCGACGATGCCAAACTCATCCGGCCCCAGCAGTCGCGAGTTGATAATGAACACGATGACCGCAATCAGCATCGCAGAGCCCGAGTTCAGCGCCGACCAGCCGACACCCAGCACAGCGCTTCTGCCGCGGCCGGTGGACACATGCTTGCGCAGGCGCGGCGCGGTGGAATCGCCCGATGCGCGGCCAAAGCCCGGCGCTTCCGGCTCTGGATCAGCGATGCCCGGCTTCACTGGCTTGCCAACGCTGGCGGAGGGGCTTGGTCGGCTGGCAGGGATGCTGCGGGTTGCAGTCCTGAGGCCGGGTCCTGACTGGCCAGATCGTCTGACCACTGCCCCAGAAGCCGCGGCATCGTCACGCTGACAACATCCCCTGGCTCCAGCGGCGTTTCCAGCCCGGTCAGGCGGATGGCGCTGCCGCCCTGACCACGCAGAATGGTGACCTCGGGCTCTGGCAGGGCAGGGTCATCCCCGGTCGCGCCGCCGCGCAGGATCAGCCCGCTTTCAGCGATGGCCAGGCTTTGCTGGGTATCAAGCGAGCTGACTGCGCGGGCCAGCTCTTCCTCGACCCGCTGCAGTTCGCGCGTGTCCTCGATCAGGTCACGGTCGCGGAGCGCCAGCTTTTCAGCCTCGGCCTGGGTGATCCCCTGACGCGCGCGCAGCCGGGCGGTGGACACATCCAGCGACTGGGCTTCGACCAGGGCGACGGTCCGCTCGGTCTCGGACACGCGGGCAGTTGCCGCCAGACCACGGTCAACAAGGGACTGGGCATTTTCGTTTTCCTTGCGGGCGCTGTCGATCAGGCGCTCCATCGCGGCTGAGCGTTCGTTCAGAACCTCGATCTCGCGTTCGAGAAGGGCAATCTGGTCGTCCAGCGCCAACAGCTCCCGTGCCCGGCGTTCGTTGCGCAGCCGCAGCACACGATTTTCACTGCTGACAAGATCGGCTGGCCAGGCTGAGCCGTCCTGGCGCGGTGGTAGGGTCAGGGTCTCTTGCCCGTCAATGGCCGCCTGCAACATGGCCCGGCGAAGAGCAAGACGTTCAGCGTCAAGCTGGAGCAGGCGCAAGGTGCCATCGCGGGTCAGCATGTCACGGGCGTCCAGCGTCCCGGTCCCAAGCGCGCCTCCGCCAGCCTGCGCGACAAGCTGGGCCACAGTCAGCCCCGGACGGAACGGATATTCCCCGGGCGTGCGCACCGCCCCTGCAACATAGACCGGCCGGTAAGTTGCCACCTCGATCACCGCATCAAGCGAGGCCGAGACGGCCAGCCGATCCTGCAACCCTTCCGCCACAACGGTGGAAAGGTCTGGCAAGGACAGATCATCAGCTTTGATCCGGCCGAGGAATGGAATCGTGACCATCCCCTCGGAATCCACCGTGAGATTGGCGCGCAGTGCGTCCCATTCAACGGCCTGACCTTCAACGGGTTGCCATTCAAGCACTCGCAAGGAAAGGACATCGCCGGCGCCAATTCGATAGGCATCCGAACGCGCAGCCGACGACAAAAGACCCGCGCCCGCAAACACGCAAAAAAGCCATCCGTACGTCGACATCGCTCATTTTATCCTTGGAAAAACAAACCCAGTGGCAGGCGTGCTCAGTAAGACCCGCGCCCAGTGACCGCGACTGGCACTGTTTTCAAAATCAACAGGATATCCTTGGCGAGGCTCCAGTGCGCTGCGTAGTAGCGGTCCAGCGCAACCCGGCGGGCGTAGGTCGTGTCACTGCGCCCGCTGACCTGCCACATGCCAGTCAGGCCGGGACGGCAGCGCAAATAGTGGCGCAATGATTTTCCAAAGCGATTGCATTCGGATTCGTCAATCGGACGCGGCCCCACAAAGCTCATTTCACCGCAGAGAATGTTGAAAAGCTGCGGTAGTTCATCAACACTGTATTTCCGAAGAACTTTCCCTAATTGTGTGATCCTGGGATCATTCTTCAATTTCCGATTTTCCTGCCATTCCAATGCCGCTTGCGGGTTTTGTGCAAGATGATCGCGCAAAAGTGCGGCAGAATTGGTCACCATGCTGCGGAATTTCCAGATCCGGAACGCCTTGCCGTTGCAACCGATCCGAACCTGCCCGTACAGCGCGGGGCCGCCGTCGGACCGTCGGATCGCCCAGGCAATGCCGATAAGTAGCGGAGAAAGAAGAATAATCGCCAAAAGAGCCGCAGTCATGTCGAACGCCCGCTTCGGCAAGCCACCGCAGGGACTGTCGAAGATCGACCGCGATTGTTGCGCAGACGGCAACACCATAGCGTCCTGCTGTCGGCTGCCGGTGTAATTGTCTTTCATTTCAATGCCTCCACACAACAAATCACGAAAGGTATGCTTGTCTTCCTTGGACCTAGGCTGAGCCGATGCCGTGGCTCACGTGCCGATGAGCAGAATATGGCTCAACTAGGTCTAAAATAAAACACATCCTGGCACTCTTGTGGCGATAAGTCCGAGTCTTGCTACCTAAAGTCGGGCGGCCCCTGTGGATAATCATCCGCTGATTGAAATGCGTCGCCTCAAGCTCGCAAGTTAATCACTTTTAAATCAGATTGAGTCCCGAACATTGGCCGCTGAAGCGAATCATCGGGACCGTCCGGCTGCCAGGCTTGTTAGAAGAGCGTCGCCATCGGGCCCTGATGGTTCTTGCCGGCCTTGCGCGATAATGGACCTGCTCCACAGTTATTGTTTCCAACTGGGAAGTTATTGGTGGCAAGTTGCGAAACCGGTTGCCGGCGGCGTGCCAGTCGCCTCGTGACGGTCGCGCCAAACTGTCCTGATCAGCGTTAGGCGTCCAGCAGCGCCAGACGTGGGTCGCCCTGCGGCAGGACGAAGAAGCTGTGGCGGCCGAACAGACCAAAGGCATAGTCCCGCCGTTCATGCACCATGTAGATGTCAAAACCCGCCCGCTTGCAGCCTTTCAGCGAGGGCATGTTGTCCCCGGTCACAAAGGTGAGCGCATGGGTCGCGCCGATGTCGCGGGCCTTTTCGGCGATAAGGTACATCGCTTCGGGCATGATCCGCTGCCCGCGATATGCGGGCGGAATATAAGCATTTTCCAGCAAAGCCTCTGTCCGGGAAAGGCGGGGAAAGCCCCAGAGCTTGGCCTGGATTCTGGCGTTCTGGTCAGCCCCCATCAGCCATTGGATGTAGCAGGGCGTGCCGGTCGTCTCATCGACGGCGACATATGGTGTCGGGATGTCGGCGGCGATGTGGTCAAGGCGGTATCGGATTTCGCGGGCATCGTCGGCATCGGTGGTTGTGCGGTGGTCAAAGAGGGCAGCCTCGTCACTGGGGGTATAGGGGCGGACCGACAGCGGGATCTTTGCTTTCGGCGGGTCGATCGTCTGGGCCAATGTCCTGCGCAAACCAAAGCGCCAGAAAAGCTGGTAGGGACCCTTTTCCATCCGCCGTGCAATCCGCGCACCGATTCCGGGACGGTCCGGCATAACTGCCTCTGTTCTTTGCATTTCTCCCCCTTGTCTGACCTTGCTGCCAGACAGCGTACCCAAAAACACTTGAAAAATATTTGGCGCAGTTTGGAATGAAGCGGCCTTTCTGGCAATGACGGAAATCCAACGGCGACGTCGGCAGCGCTGTTTTCAACCGGTGCGGTAGAAGGTCGGCGGCCATGCAGTCAGGGGGCGCATTGCACAAGGTTTCCCCGAGGTTTCTGGCCCTGGCGGGGAAAATGCCTTGCAAAGGCCAAACTCCTTGGTTCAAGTTTGTGTGAACAGACCCGGGGCCTTTGCTGCCACTCGCCCTGCCTTGTCGGGGTGGAGGTGAAAACTGGGGAATTGTGTCGGTTCTTGATGATTTCATCCGCATCGCCGTGATGCGGGAAGGAGCGGTTGACGTGCGCAAGATCCAACAAAGACAGGCCGCGCGCAGGTCGGAATGCCTGGGGTCATGAAGGACCACTCCTCTTTGGCGCCGGGGCGGGCCGTCGCGACCGGCCGTAGCGACCGGGTTGTCGCCGTCCATGAAGACTGGACACAGCTGGAAGCCGTCTGGCGGGGGATTGAGGCAACGGGCTACTGCTCGGTTTTTCAAAGCTATGACTGGGTTGCAGCCTGGTATCGCACGGCCCTGCGCTTCAAGTTTGCCAAGCCGCTGGTCGTGACCGTGGCAGATGCGGCGGGTGTCGTCTGGATCCTGCCGCTTTGCTACCATCGCCGGATGGGGATGACCTTCATCTCTTTCGCGGATCTTGCGGTGAGCGATTACGCGGGTCCTGTCATGGCGCGCGAAGACCGCATCGCGCAGGATGAGGTGCCGGCGGTTCTTGCAGCCATCCGCAAGGCGCTGACGCGCTGTGACATGATCCATTTCCAGAAACTGCCCGTGATGATCGAGGGGCGGGACAATCCGCTGCTGCAGATGGGCCCGACAGTGGCGATGCGGGAAAGCTGTTATGGCATCAAGGTACATCGTCCCTGGGCCGATCTGTCCAAGGACATCATGCAGTCGCGTTTGAGGTCAACCATTCGGCAACAAAAGAAGAAAATCGCCGCGCATGGCCCCTTGAGCCTTCACTACAGTCGCACCCCCGAGGCGATGACGCGCGCCTTGGAAGAGCTGATGGAAATGCGTAAAGGCCGGTTCGAACGCATCGGCCGCGAATACACCCCCCTGCAATGGCGCAGCTTCTACCAAGAGGTGGCCGGTGATCCGAACCGCCAGATGGATGTCAGCATCACCACCCTCCGCGTCGGCTCCACTCCGATTGCCGCCTGCTTTGGATTGACGCGCGGCCAAGCCTATCATGTCGTCATGCCCACCTTCGCCGCTGCGGAATGGGAAAGTTTTCGTCCCGGCATGCTGATGTTTGATGCCATGCTGGAAGAGTTTGGCCCGCAGACCGGCTTTGACGGCTTTTTTGATTTCACCATCGGGGATGAACCTTACAAGGCCCGCTTTGGAGCGACGGCCAGCCCGCTGATGGAATACATGTCACCCAAAAGTCTGCTGGGCAGGCTGGCGCATGTCTACTGGCGCAGAAAAGCTGCACGCCGCGGGCCATCGGCTGCCGTGGACCAGTCTGACCTCCCGCCCGCCTGATGTTCTGACCGCCTGACGCGGAAACCTGCCACATCCGGTCGTCTGCTATGCGCGCTACGGTGCCCCAGTTGTTGCGTTTGTCCGTCAGTTCGGCGGGCAAGGGCAGGTCGGTGAAGAAGGTGGCAATCTCGGACAAGGGCCGAGGCGCCGCTCACCGCATAATCGACCTTGAACTGTTCGAAAAACTGGGTGGTCAACTCCCCCACCAGCCCGCCATCGGTGCGGCGAAGGGCGCCCCCCGCGACCACGATCTCACGCCTTGGGTTGGCGACCAGGATTGAGAACGGCGGTGCAAAAGTCGGGCACGGTAGCGGCGGGATGATCCTGCTGCGGGCGGCGTGATAGTCGGCCACCTTTCCCTTTCTGGCGAGAGGGAGGGCGGGAGGATTTTCACCGTGGACTTGTATCGGAAGGTTCGGCTGGCCTGTGCCAAGGGCATGAGCCAGCGAAAGGCGGGACGCGCTCTTCAACGGGTTTCTGTCGCACTACCTGTTCCACGACCGCTACGGTCGCCCCGGGAAAGGGAACAACAAGGGCAACGCGGAGGGACTGGTCGGCTATTCCCGCCGCAACTTCAGTGTGCCGATCCCGCGGTTTGCGACGTGGGACACGTTCAATGCCCATCTGGGGGAGCAGTGCCGACGGCGTCAGGCGGGCGTCCTGCGCGGCCAGTCCGAGACGATCGGCCAGCGCCTCTTGCGGGATCTGGCCGCGAGGTCGGACCTGCCGGCCGCACCGTTCGCGGCTTGCAACCAATCCACCGGCCGGGTCAGTTCGCAGGCTCTGGTGCGCTAAAAGACCAACGACTACTCGGTGCCCGTCGCCTACGGCCACCGCGACGTCTGGATTAGGGGCTATGTCGACGAAGTCACCATCGGCTGCGGCGGTGAGGTCATCGCCCGTCACCCGCGCTGCTACGACCGCGAGGACATGGTCTTCGATCCGGTCCACTGTCTCCCGCTGATCGAGCGCAAGATCAACTCCTTGGACCAGGCAGCGCCTCTGGCTGAATGGGACCTGCCGCCGGAGTTCGCGACCCTGCGCCGCCTGATGGTGGCGCGGATGATCAAGGCCGGACGGCGCGAGTATGTTCAGGTTCTGCGCCTGCTGGAGACCTTCGACATCGACGACCTCCATGCCACGGTGAAGAAGGCCCTGCAACTGGGGGCGGTCGGCTTCGATGCCGTGACGCATCTCGTTCTGTGCCAGGTCGAGAGACGGCCGCCGAAGCTGGACCTCGACGTCTAGCCATATCTGCCGCGCGCCAATGTCGCGACGACCTCGGCTGCCAGCTACATGTCCCTGAAGTCGGGGGATGCGGCATGTCCGACACCCCGAAGATCCTGCTCGCAGATCATCTCAGGACACTGAAGCTGCCCACGTTCCTGCGGAAATACGAGAGGCTCGCCCGTCAATGCGCCGCCGAGGGGCTGGATCATGTCCAGTTCCTGACGCGTCTGGTCGGGCTCGACTTGATCGACCGGGAGCGCAGAATGATCGAGCGTCAGATCAAGGCCGCGAAGTTCCCGGCAACCAAGAGCCTCGACAGCTTCGACTTCACGGCGATCCCGAAGCCCAACAAGATGCAGGTGCTGAAACTCGCCCACTGCGAATGGATTGACCTGCGCGAGAACATCATCGCCCTCGGGCCAAGCGGCACGGGCAAGACCCATGTCGCCCTCGGGCTCGGGCTCGCCGCTTGCCAGAAGGGTATGGAGGTCAGGCCGAAGGTGCCGTAGGGCGTGAGCTTGACTTGCTGAAGCTGGCCCGGATCAAGGCGGAACAGGCGAAAATCGCGCTGGACAAGGCGCTGGTCGTCAGCCCGGTCGCGGGCCAAATCGGCGAAGACCTGATCGACTAGGGCGAAGCCCCCACCCAAAAGCCCATCGCCGTGATCTACGTCAATGATCCCCTGCGGGTTGAGGCCCCCGTGCCCACCGCTGGTCTGGCTGCCTTCCTTGCGCGCGACAGCTTTGAAATCGTCGTCAATGGCAACTTCGCCCAACCGGTTCCGGTGACGCTCGACTATGTCTCGCAGGTGGCGGATCTGTCCTCGAATTCGCAAAGCGTGTGTTTCGTTCAGGACGCGCCGGGCATGATCCCCGGCTATCAATGCGTCATCTCGCCGATGGGTGGCTAACATGGTCGCAAGCAGGGTCGCACAAGGAAGAACGGTCACGGGATGAAGCTGACAACACGCGCCCTGGTTATTGCGGCGGCCTCAGTCGCGGCACTTGCCATGGCGCAGGACGGCGGCGCTGCCTCCATCTCCACCGGGGCGGCCTATTCCAGCCAGCGCGGGACGGTGGCCTTCGTGACGCTGGATGGCCGTGACATCCTGGGCAGCGGTGTCGACCTTGCGCCTGCAGCCCGCTATTCCGTGTCGCTCTTCCATCTGGACGATGATCTTCAGGCGTCTGGCACCGATGTCTCGCCCTTGATCATTGCAGAAAGCGGCAAGACCACCGCAACTGGATTGACGTTCGATCTGACCTATTGACCTATGACCGCGAAACCCTGCCGCAGTCAGGGTTCAAGCTGGGCGGCACGGTGGCTGCCACCTTTGCCGGGGATCGGGATTAGGCCTCAGCCGCCGTGAACGCCGGGCTGGCGCAGCCTTTGGGCAAAGCCACCCTGTCCTTGCGGGCCGAGGCGGGGGTCATCGGAAGGGCGCGGCGGGCAGGCGGTCAGCATTCTGGACCGGGCCTACCTTGGCGGCGACATGCCGCGCGGCTTTGCCTTTGCCGGGATCGGCCCGCGTGATGTCACCGCAGGCGGAGTGGATTTCGCTTTGGGCGGCAACCGCTATGTCACCGCCTCGGTCGAGGTGCGCGCGCCCACGCGGATGGAGAACCTGACCCTGGGTGCCTTTGTTGATGCAGGTTCGGTCTGGGAACTTGACGTGACCGCGGGCGGGGCTTCGGGCGTCATTGATGATGCCTATTCCCTGCGCAGCGCGGCCGGGCTG
Source organism: Paracoccaceae bacterium (assembly GCA_012036325.1). GTDB lineage: Bacteria > Pseudomonadota > Alphaproteobacteria > Rhodobacterales > Rhodobacteraceae > Tabrizicola. The sequence goes on along the minus strand of JAAUPC010000012.1, from coordinate 10,673 downwards.
TCGGCCTATTGGCAAACCGGCATCGGGCTTGTGCAAGTGAACCTCGCCACGCCCCTCGCGCAGGAAAGCTATGACAAGGACGAAGTCTTTTCGATCGGCCTCAGCGCCCTGTTCTGACGGTGGCGCAGGCACGCGTCAGTCAGCGCCAGCCACCCGCACCTCGGTGCCCCAGTCCGCGCATTTCCGCATCAATTCGGGCGGCAAGGGCAGGTCGGTGAAGAAGGTCGCAATCTCGGAAAGGGACGCCAGTCGCGCCGGGGCCGATCGTTCCAGCTTGGTATGATCCGCCACCAGATAGACCTTGCGTGATTGCTGGACGATGGCTTTCGACACCCGCACTTCGGCCAGGTCAAAGTCCAGAAGGTCGCCATCGCGGTCCAGGGCCGACACGCCGATCACTGCATAGTCGACCTTGAACTGTTCGAAAAACTGGGTGGTCAACTCCCCCACCAGCCCGCCATCGGTGCGGCGAAGGGCGCCCCCTGCGACCACGATCTCACAGCCTGGGTTGGCGACCAGGATGTTCGCCACGTTCATGTTGTTGGTGATGACGGTGATATTGCGATGGCCCAGAAGCGCATGGGCGACAGCCTCGGTCGTGGTGCCAAGGTTCAGGATCAAGCTGCAATTGTCGGGGATCGCGGCGGCGCAGGCCCGCGCGATGGCGGCCTTTGCGCTTTCGTTCATCCGGCGGCGCGCCTCATAGCCGATGTTGGTGACCCCGGTCCGCAGCGTGGCCCCGCCATGCACCCGGTCCAGATGGCCTGCATCGGCAAGGTCGGACAGATCCCGCCGGATCGTCTGCAAGGTGACGTCAAACCGCTGGGCCAGGTCTTCAACCATCACCCGGCCCTCGGCGCGGGCCAGCTCCAGAATCTCGGTCTGGCGGAAATTGAGCGCCACCGGACGGCCCTTTCGTTCACGACTTTCAGCGCTTCTTGTGCCACGCGGTCGGCAGTCTGTCAGCGCCTTTTCACGCCCGCGCCAATTTTCGTTTCTTTGCGCTTGCAGCATCCATGCGCTGCACACGCAGCATTTACGCCGCGTCACTGCGCGCAGATGTTCGCTTTACAGAAAAGCGCGTCTAAACGAAAGAAAGGCGTTGACGGGATCGTGACAATCGGCAGAGTTGGGGCCGGGGGAGGAACCCAAGTGAAAGACATGGCAGCCGGGGTCGTCAGCGACCTTTTCATCATCGGCGGCGGGATCAATGGCTGCGGCATCGCCCGCGACGCCACCGGCCGGGGTCTGTCGGTCACGCTGGCGGAACAGGGTGACCTTGCGCAAGGCACGTCCTCGGCCTCGACCAAGCTGTTTCACGGCGGCTTGCGCTATCTGGAGTATTTCGAATTCCGCCTGGTGCGTGAGGCGCTGGAAGAGCGTGAGACGCTCCTCGTCGCCATGCCGCATATCAGTTGGCCGATGCGCTTTGTGCTGCCTTTGTCGCCCGAGATGCGGTTTGAGACGACGACCCCCACCTCACGCCTTCTGCGCTGGGTGATGCCTTGGGCCAAGGGGCGGCGGCCGGACTGGCTGATCCGGCTGGGCCTGTTCATGTATGACACGATGGGCGGCCGCAAGATCCTGCCCGGGGCGCGCAGCCTGGACCTGACCCGCGATCCGGCGGGCAAGCCCCTGCGGCCGAAGTTCCGCAAGGCCTTCGAATATTCCGACTGCTGGGTCGAAGATTCCCGCCTTGTGGTCCTGAACGCCCGCGACGCTGAACAGCGCGGCGCGAAGATCATGACCCGCACCCGCGTCGTCTCTGCCGAACGGCAGGGCGACCTGTGGCACATCCTGACCGAAGGCCCGGATGGCCGCGCGCAGCATCAAGCCCGTGCCTTGGTCAACGCGGGCGGCCCTGGTTGAGGATGTGATCCGCAACGTCGCCCGCATCAACTCGTCCGAAGGGGTGCGGCTGGTGCGCGGCAGCCACATCGTGACCAAGCGCCTTTTCGACCATGACCGCTGCTATTTCTTCCAGGGCTCCGACGGCCGCATCATCTTTGCGATTCCCTATGAGCAGGATTTCACCCTGATCGGCACCACCGACAAGGACCACACCGGCGCCCCGAAAGACGTGCACTGCACCGATGAAGAGCAGGACTATCTTCTCGCCTTCGCCTCGCAGTACTTCGCCAAACCCGTCACCCGCGATGATGTGGTCTGGACCTATTCCGGCGTCCGCCCGCTTTACAACGACGGCGCAAAATCGGCCACGGCAGCCACGCGCGACTATGTCCTTAGCCTTGATACCACCGGCGCGCCGCTTCTGAACGTGTTCGGCGGCAAGATCACCACCTACCGCCGTCTGGCGGAATCCGCGCTCGCTAAGCTGACGCCCTATTTCCCCCAGGCCAAACCCGCCTGGACCGCCCGCGTAACCCTGCCGGGCGGCGATTTCCCGCATGATGGAGTGGCCGCGCTGACTGCTAAACTCGCCGCGCAGTTCCCCTTCCTGACCCCCTACCACGCTGGCCGGATGATCCGCGCCTATGGGACCGAAGCCTTTACCATCCTTGGCAAAGCTGGCACCGCCGAAGCGCTCGGGGAAGACTTCGGCGCGACGTTGACCGAGGCCGAGGTGCGTTGGCTGATGACACGCGAATATGCCACGACCGCCGCCGATGTGGTCTGGCGCCGGTCCAAGCTGGGCCTGCGGCTCACGGCGGACCAGATCACGCGGCTTGACCGCTTCATGGCGGATGCCGCGTCCCGGGCGATCAGCCCGGCTGCGGAATAGGGGGCGGGGAATGACGCTGGAACTGCAAGGCGTGTCACGGTCGGTTTCGGGTCGGGTGCATATCCATCCCGTTGATCTGGCGCTGGAAAAGGGAACGATGAACGTCCTTCTTGGCCCCACGCTTTCGGGCAAGACCAGCCTGATGCGCCTGATGGCGGGCCTTGATAAACCCAGCACCGGCCGCATCCGCTGGCAAGGCCAGGATGTGACCGCCCAGCGCGTGCAGGACCGCAAGGTCGCCATGGTCTACCAGCAATTCATCAACTACCCGGCGATGAGCGTTTATGAAAACATCGCCTCGCCCCTGCGCCTGATGGGCAAATCCGGGGCCGAGATTGACCGTGCGGTGCGCGAAACGGCTGAGATGCTGCGCCTGACCCCGATGCTGCAAAGAAAACCGCTGGAGCTTTCGGGCGGCCAGCAACAGCGCTGCGCCCTGGCCCGCGCGCTGGTCAAAGGGGCGGGTCTGGTCCTGTTGGACGAGCCCCTTGCGAACCTTGACTACAAGCTGCGGGAAGAACTCCGCATCGAAATCCCCCGCATTTTCGAAGCCTCGGGCGCGATCTTCGTCTACGCGACCACCGAACCGGAAGAGGCGCTTTTGCTGGGCGGCAACACCGCCACCCTGTGGGAAGGCCGCGTCACCCAGTTCGGCCCGACCCCCAGCGTTTACCGCTTGCCCGCCGATGCCCAGACCGCCCGCGTCTTCAGCGACCCGCCGATGAACTTTGTGCCCTGCCGGAAGGAAAGCCAGCGCCTCACCTTTGCCGAGACTGCCCATGCGCCAGCCGCCAAAGGGGTGGCCCAGCTGCCAGACGGCCCCTACACCGCTGGCTTCCGTGCGAACCATGTCTCGCTTCACCGGCTGTCCGGGGACGCGGTGGAATTCCGCTGCACCGTTGGCGCGACCGAAATCACCGGGTCGGAAACCTTTGTCCACCTTCACCACGGTGCCGACCGTTGGGTTGGCCTCGTGCATGGCGTGCATCCCTTGCAGGCAGGCGCGCCGGTGTCGATCTATCTTGATCCGGCGCATGTCTATCTCTTTGATTCTGCAAGCCGCCTTGCCGCCCCCGCCCCCTATGCAATGGCGGCCTGAATGTCCCGGATCACCCTTTCAAACCTTGCCCACAGCTACTTTCCCCAGCCGAAATCCGACGCCGATTTCGCGCTGAAAGAGATGGACCATGTCTGGGATGATGGCGGGGCGTATGCGCTCCTCGGTGCGTCTGGCTGCGGCAAGACCACGCTTCTCAACATCATCTCAGGCCTTGTGCGCCCGTCCCAGGGCCGCGTCCTCTTTGGTGACCGCGACGTGACGGATGCCGAGACGACCGAACGGAACATCGCCCAGGTGTTTCAGTTCCCCGTCGTCTACGACACGATGACCGTGCGCCAGAACCTGGCCTTTCCCCTGCGCAACCGCGGGATGGACGCAGGCTATATCGCCCGTCGAATCGACCAGATCGCCGCGATGATCGGGATGGAGGCGATGCTGGACAAAAAGGCACGCGGCCTGACCGCTGATGCCAAGCAAAAGATCAGCCTTGGCCGCGGCATGGTGCGTGAGGATGTGAATGCCATCCTGTTCGACGAACCCCTGACCGTGATCGACCCCCACATGAAGTGGGAACTGCGGACCCAGCTGAAATCGCTGCACCGTGAGTTTGGCCATACGATGATCTACGTCACCCATGACCAAACCGAGGCGCTGACCTTTGCCGACAAGGTCGTGGTCATGCATGACGGCCGCGTCGTCCAGATGGGCACGCCGGAAGAATTGTTCGAAACGCCCGCCCATACGTTCGTGGGCTATTTCATCGGCTCGCCGGGGATGAACCTCTTTGATGCCGAAGTTTCAGGGTCTGAGGCGCGGCTGGGGGGCGTGCAGGTCGCCCTGGGTGCGGCCTATGGGCCAACAACGGGCCGCACCCAGATTGGCATCCGTCCGGAATATGTGACCCTGTCCGACAAAGGCGTGCCGGTGACCGTGAAACGGGTCGAGGATGTGGGCCGCCACCGCATTGTCCGGGCCGAATTGCAGGGCCAGTCCCTGAACGCGATCCTGGCTGAGGGTGAGACCGTCCCCGCCGACCCCCGCGTGTCCTTTGCTGCGGGCAAGGTCAACGTCTACGCCAACGACTGGCGCGTTCTGCCGGCAGAAAACGGGCGGGGGGCCTGAAGCCATGGACAAGACGCAAAACAACAAGGCCTGGTTTCTGGTGCTGCCGGTCCTCTTGCTGGTCGCCTTCTCGGCAGTCCTGCCCCTGATGACGGTGGTCAACTACGCCTTCAACGACACGTTCGGGAACAACGAGTTTTTCTGGGCGGGGCTGGAGTGGTTTGAGGATATGGTCACCTCGGATCGCCTGCATGATGCGCTGGGGCGGCAGATCCTCTTCTCGGCGATCATCCTGGCGATCCAGGTGCCGCTTGGCATCTTCATCGCGCTGAACATGCCGAAGAAAGGCTTCTGGGCCAGCCTTGTGCTGATCCTGATGGCGCTGCCCTTGCTGATCCCGTTCAACGTGGTCGGCACGATCTGGCAGATCTTCGGGCGGGTGGACATCGGCCTTCTGGGCCACAGCCTTGCTGCCATGGGGATCGACTACAACTACACCAACGACCCCCTTGACGCCTGGATCACCGTCGTCGTGATGGATGTCTGGCACTGGACCTCTCTGGTGGCGCTTCTGTGCTATGCGGGCCTGCAGTCCATCCCCCAGGCCTATTACCAGGCCGCCAAGATCGACCAGGCCACCCGGTGGAGCGTCTTTCGCTACATCGAACTGCCAAAGATGAAGGGCGTCCTCCTCATCGCCGTCCTTTTGCGCTTCATGGACAGCTTCATGATCTATACCGAGCCTTTCGTCGTCACCGGCGGCGGCCCCGGCAACTCCACCACCTTCCTCTCCATCGACCTTGCGAAGATGGCGACCGGCCAGTTCGACCTTGGCCCGGCGGCAGCGTTCAGCCTGATGTACTTCTGCGTCATCCTCTTGATCTCATGGGTCTTCTACACCGTCATGACCAACCTCGACCGTGAGGAGAACCGCTGATGCGCATCCGCCCCTCCGCCATCGTGATGACGATCTACCTTCTGTTCCTCTTGATCCCGATCTACTGGCTGATCAACATGAGCCTGAAGACCAACACCGAGATCACCTCGACCTTCTCGCTGTATCCGCAGTCGCTGACGCTGCAGAATTATGTGACGATCCTGACCGATCCCAGCTGTACATGGGCTATGTCAATTCGCTGATCTACGTCACGATGAACGTGGTGATCTCGCTGACCGTGGCGCTGCCCGCGGCCTATGCCTTCAGCCGCTACAACTTCATGGGCGACAAGCACCTGTTCTTCTGGCTGCTGACCAACCGCATGGCCCCGCCCGCCGTCTTCGCGCTGCCGTTCTTCCAGCTTTACTCATCCGTCGGGCTTTTCGACACCCACATCGCCATCGCCCTTGCGCATTGCCTTTTCAACGTGCCGCTGGCGGTCTGGATCCTGGAAGGCTTCATGCGCGGCGTCCCGAAGGAAATCGACGAGACCGCCTATATCGACGGCTATTCCTTCCCCAAGTTCTTCCTCAAGATCTTCATGCCCCTGATCGCCAGCGGTATCGGCGTCGCGGCCTTCTTCTGCTTCATGTTCTCTTGGGTGGAACTCCTCCTTAGCCGCACCCTGGCCACCGTGAACGCCAAATCCATCGCCGCCACGATGACCCGCACGGTCAGCGCGTCCGGCATGGACTGGGGCGTCCTCGCCGCCGCCGGCGTCCTGACCATCGTGCCGGGTGCCTTGGTGATCTACTTCGTCCGCAACTACATCGCCAAGGGCTTCGCCCTGGGAAGGGTCTGATGACCACCACCCGCTGGACCACGATCTACCTGACCCTCGCCCTCATCATGGGCGCGATCCTGGCGCTTCTGTTCTGGGCCGTCCCGGTGGATGGCGATGGGGTGCGCGACTGGACGGGGTCCTTGATCCCCGGCTTCTGGATGGCCTGGACCTTCCCGGTCGCCCTCTTCTTCTGGATCATCGCCAGCCTTCTGATCATCATGACGCTCTTGGCGATCCGCTACCCCGAAACCCCGCGCGTCGGCATCCTGCGGATCGAGACGACGCGCGGCGACCGGTTGTTCATTTCGCTCTTGGGCTCGGCCTTCATCAATCTTGGCTGGCTCTTCTTCTTCGGTGCCCCCCTCTGGGGCGCGCTGATCCTCTGCCTCGTCTATGCCTTTGCGGTGTTCCGCTGGGTCTGACGGGGAAGCAACGGGCCATAGGGCGGATGAGGAGCCGCCCCCTGGCAAGACAAGACCAACGTCTGAACATACTGGGAGGAAACACATGAGACTTCGTTCAACCGCAACCGCCATGGCACTTGTGCTGATGGCCACAGGCATCCCCGCCTGGGCAGATATCGAGGCGGCGAAAGCTTTCCTTGATGCCGAGATTGGCGACATGTCCACCCTGACCGCGCGGCCCAGGAAGCCGAACTGCAGTGGTTCATCGATGCCGCCGCACCCTATGCGGGCATGGAAATCAAGGTCGTGTCGGAAACCATCGGCACCCACGAATACGAAGCCAAGGTCCTTGCCCCGGCGTTCGAAGCCATCACCGGCATCAAGGTCACCCATGACCTGATCGGCGAAGGCGACGTCGTCGAAAAGCTGCAGACGCAGATGCAGACCGGCGAAAACATCTATGACGCGTACATCAACGACAGCGACCTGATCGGCACCCACTGGCGCTATCAGCAGGCCCGCAACCTGACCGACTGGATGGCAGGCGACGGCGCTGCAGTGACGAACCCGGGTCTGGACCTTGCGGACTTCATCGGCCTCTCGTTCACCACCGGGCCGGATGGGAAACTGTACCAGCTTCCCGACCAGCAGTTCGCGAACCTCTACTGGTTCCGCTACGACTGGTTCAACGACCAGAAGACCAAGGACGACTTCAAAGCCAAGTACGGCTATGACCTTGGCGTTCCGGTCAACTGGTCGGCTTATGAGGACATTGCCGAGTTCTTCACCGGCCGTGACATGTCCTATGCAGGCGGCCCGGCCACCGGCGTCTATGGCAACATGGACTACGGCAAGAAGGACCCCTCGCTTGGCTGGCGCTACACCGATGCGTGGATGTCGATGGCCGGCATGGGCGACGTGGGCGAACCGAACGGCCTCCCGGTTGACGAATGGGGCGTCCGCGTGGACGAAAACTCGCGTCCTGTCGGCTCCTGCGTGACCCGTGGTGGCTCGACCAACGACGCGGCGGCGGTCTATGCCGTGACCAAGGCGATCGAGTGGCTGCAGAAGTACTCGCCGCCAGAAGCCCAAGGCATGACCTTCGGTGAAGCAGGCCCGGTTCCTGCCCAGGGCGCGATTGCCCAGCAGATGTTCTGGTACACCGCCTTCACCGCAGCCTCGGTTGTCGAAGGCACCCCCGTGATGAACGAGGACGGCACGCCCAAGTGGCGCATGGCCCCCTCGCCGCACGGTGTCTACTGGCAGGAAGGCCAGAAGATCGGCTATCAGGACGCCGGTTCCTGGACGCTGATGGAAAGCACCCCGGTTGACCGTGCGCAGGCCGCCTGGCTTTACGCACAGTTCGTGACCTCCAAGACCGTGGACGTGAAGAAGGCCCATGTCGGCCTGACCTTCATCCGCGAATCGACGATCCAGCATGAATCCTTCACCGAGCGGGCCCCGAAACTGGGCGGCCTGATCGAATTCTACCGCTCGCCCGCCCGTCTGCAGTGGTCGCCCACCGGCACCAACATCCCGGACTATCCGAAGATGGCGCAGCTCTGGTGGCAGAACATCGGCGACGCCATGTCGGGTGACAAGACCCCGCAGGAAGCGCTGGATGCCCTCTGCGAAGAGCAGGAAAAAGTGCTGGAGCGGATCGAACGGTCCGGCGTGCAGGGCGACATCGGCCCGAAGCTGAACGAAGTGGTCGATGCGCAGTTCTGGCTGGACCAGCCGGGCGCCCCGGTTGCCAAGCTTGAGAACGAAAAGCCGATGGGTGAAACCGTCAGCTATGACGAGCTGATCAAGTCCTGGCAGCAGTAAGCTGAACCGGGCCCGGGCGGAACGCACGAGTTCCGCCGGGACCGATTCTTCGAAGAAATCGGATCGGAGCCTTCAAAGGCTCCGGTCCGGAGTTTTCAAAAACTCCGGGTCGCGCGATGGTCGTTTTTCGGGACAAGCCCAAAGTTTAACATTCCCCTAACGCCCGCAACCAACCCCTTGAAATCCTTCACTATATCGCGTTTGTCCACCGTGGACACTTCCTCCGGCAGGCCACCGACATGACCCATATCCTCGCCATCGACCAGGGCACCACCTCCTCCCGCGCGATCCTGTTTGATGCGGCCCTCAGGCCCATCGCCCAGGCCCAGGAAGAGTTTCCCCAATCCTACCCCCGCCCCGGCTGGGTCGAACACAACCCCGCCGACCTCTGGTCCACCGTCGCCGCCACAGCCCGTGCCGCGATCGAAAAGGCCGGGGTCAGCGCCACCTCCATCGCCGCCATCGGCATCACCAACCAGCGTGAGACGACGCTGATCTGGGACCGCGCCACCGGCCAGCCGATCCACCCTGCCATCGTCTGGCAAGACCGGCGGACGGCGGACACCTGCGCCGCCCTCAAGGCCGCCGGGCACGAAGGCATGATCACCGCCCGCACTGGCCTCCTCCTCGACCCGTATTTCTCGGGCACCAAGATCAATTGGCTCCTCGACCACGTCGAAGGCGCCCGCGCCCGCGCCGAAAAGGGTGAGCTTGCCTTCGGCACCGTCGACACATGGCTGATCTGGAACCTGACCGGCGGGAAGGTCCACGCCACCGACGCCACCAATGCCTCCCGCACCCTGATCTACAATATCGCCAGGGGGGAGTGGGACGACGACATCTGCGCCCTCCTCGACATCCCGCTATCCCTCCTACCCGAGGTCAAGGACTGCGCCGCCCCCTTCGGCACGACCCGCCCCGACCTCTTCGGCCGCGAGATCCCGATTATGGGCGTCGCGGGCGACCAACAGGCCGCCACGGTCGGGCAGGCCTGCTTCAGCGCCGGCATGATGAAATCCACCTACGGCACCGGCTGCTTCGCCCTTCTCAACACCGGGGCCGACATGGTGCCCTCGAAGAACCGCCTCCTCACCACCATCGCCTATCAGCTGAAAGGGCAGCCCACCTACGCCCTCGAAGGCTCCATCTTCATCGCGGGCGCTGTGGTCCAATGGCTGCGCGATGGCCTCAAGATCATCCGTGAGGCGAAGGAGACGCAGCCCCTCGCCGAAGCTGCCGAGGAAGCCCAGGGCGTGATCCTTGTCCCCGCCTTCACCGGCCTTGGCGCGCCCTATTGGCGGCCGGACAGTCGCGGGGCGGTCTTCGGGCTGACCCGTAACTCCGGCCCTGCCGAGTTCGCAAGGGCGGCGCTGGAAAGCGTAGGTTACCAGACCCGTGACCTTCTGGAGGCGATGCGGGCGGACTGGGGAACCGAGGTGCAAGGAGTCCTGCGCGTTGATGGCGGGATGACCGCCAGCGACTGGACGATGCAGTTCCTGTCCGACATCCTTGGCGCGCCGGTGGACCGGCCCAAGGTGACCGAGACGACAGCCCTTGGCGCCGCCTACCTGGCCGCGATGCAGGCGGGCGTGCTCGGCGGACCGGAGGAGTTTGCCCAGTCCTGGGCGCTTGACCGCCGCTTCACCCCGCAAATGGCCCCTGCCACCCGTGATGCGAAATACGCCCGCTGGGGCAAGGCTATTGCCGCCACGATGAGCGTATGACCCCCTTCGGCATCACCGCCCCCGGCCGCATCCTGTTTGGCCGGGGTGTGGCCGCGAAAGCCCCCGGCCTGATCCGCGCCTTTGGTGCGCGCGGCGTGGTCGTGCATGGCGCGAACCCTGCCAGGGCGGCTT